>JAGRAW010000147.1 GCA_020434415.1 Bdellovibrionales bacterium | reverse complement strand
ACCTACCGCCTGGTGCTGGGCGGTCTGCACGTAAACGCCGGTTTCTTCACTACTTTTAGTGCTACCGAGCGATCTCTTCCTTTGCTACAGTTGGCGTGCCGCGCCCAGGTCTCGGCCGCCAGCCTTATTCAACCAGCCAGTACGGAGCTAGTCAGAGTTCAATGTTCAGTGCGTTTTTAGTGCCCCCACGTCGAGTCTATCGTCCAACCACCGTCCGATTTCTCTCCGCAACATTGAAAGCAGCAGTATTCTGTCTGTTGCTCGTTTCCGCTGAGGCCCGTGCCCAGACGGATATCCGCATCAGCGGTGCGCAAGCAGGTTTCCCTGTGGCGGTGCCTCAGCTTTGTAATGCGGGAGACGCAGGTGAGATTGCGACCAAGATTCCGGAGATCATCAGTCGCAATCTGCAAATCTCCGGTCTGTTCAAAGTGCTCAATCCGGCAACTTTTGTGGAAACGCCTGGGAAATGTGTCGGCCCCGAGGGGGTAGCGTTCAGCGATTGGACGGTAGTGGGTGCAGAGGGGCTGGTTCGTGGAGAGGTCACACGACAGGGGGAGCAAGTGTCGGTGACGATGTACCTTCATGATGTTCAGCAGCAGAGGACAGTCGTAGGAAAGCGCTATTCCGCTGAGGTTTCGGATTTCGCAAAGGTTGCGCACCGCTTTTCGAACGAGATCCTCAAATATTTCACCGGTGAGATGGGCATTTTCGGCACCAAGCTCGTCTTCGTTTCCAAAGTCGGCCGGTTCAAGGAGCTCTTCTCGATGGAGCTTGACGGGTCGAACATCCGTCAACTGACCCAGGACCGCGGATTGGCGCTTTCTCCTGCTTGGTCACCGTCCGGAGATCGTCTGGTCTACACGTCTTACCGGACGCGTTCCCCGGAACTTTACCTGCTCACTCCTCGTGGAGGGGAACCCAAACGAGTTACCAAACGACCAGGTCTGGAACTCGGTGCAGAGTTTATGCCCGACGGCGCCTCGCTGATCAGCGCATCCTCCCTGTCCGGGGTGACCAAGATCGCGTTATTCGATCTGCAGGGGCGCTTAATCCGGAGGTTGACTGAAGGCAGTTCAATCGACGTGTCTCCCAGCCTGTCACCCGATGGCAGCAAGGTCGCCTACACTTCGAATCGTGCCGGCGGACCGCAAATCTACGTCATACCGACCAGTGGCGGTCGGCCGACCAGGATCAGCTTTACGGACAGCAACTACTGCACCTCGCCCGCCTGGTCGCCGAAAGGAGATAAGATCGCCTTTGTCTGTCGGCGTGGCGGTAACCAGCTATTTATCGCCGGAGCTGACGGGTCACAGCCTGCCCAGCTCACATTCGCGGGCGACAACGAGGATCCGGCATGGTCTCCTGACGGGCGTTTTATAGCCTTTAGCTCAAATTTTGGCCGAGGTGGGCCGCGCAATATCGCTATCCTGTCGTTACTCGGCGGGACGCCGACGCAAATCACCTTTTCCAAGGCAGAGGATAGTGCGCCGGCGTGGTCTCCGGTGCTCGAGTAGAAGTTGTTCCGAAATATACAGGGATGGGTGCCCAGCCCTCCTTTGTGGTTCAGAAACGAACCCGCGGCCACGCGCATCCAAGTGTCGCGTCGTTCTGTCTGAGGTCGGTCTTTTGGCGGCCTTGTCGCCTAGGATCGTTTGGTTTTTATTGCTTCGCTTGACCAACTTGGGTATGTAGTCACGAAAGCGGCATTGTGCCGTTTACACCGGACGGGCGATTTTCTTTCGACGCCGGTGCGAAGCAGCAAAAGACTGTATGTCTTGTGTGAGGAAAAGCTCTTGATGGGCCTCCCGCAGGGCACTTCAGTAAGGGTTGCACGCTTCAGAGATGTGCTTTCGGCCGGGGAGAGTGGGTGGTTGCTCTCGACGGCGGTTGCACTAGTTAGCAACAATAAGCTGACACTTCGCAGACACCGAGTGTCGGTAACGCCATACCGTAGATTTCAACCGGTAGGAGGAGCTGATGTCCAGGGTTCGTTCAGTTCTGTTGTTTTCAAGTCTCGCTCTGCTTTGCGCCTGTTCTAAATCAGGGCGAGGCGGCACGGGATCGCCAGATGATGCCATGGGAGAAGGAAACATTCCGCTTGCTGAGCCCGGCTCGGAGCTTGCGGATGTAAACTTTGCCTACGATTCAGCAGCGCTTTCGAGTTCCGCGAAGAATACGCTTCGTGAGAACGCGCAGTGGCTGTTGGATAATCCGAGCACTAACGTTGTGGTTGAAGGCCATTGCGACGAGCGTGGTACAGCTGAATACAACATGGCACTCGGCCTGCGCCGCTCGCAGTCGGTAAGCGACTACCTGCGCAGCTTGGGTGTGAGTGGTTCTCAGCTCGACCAAGTTAGCTATGGAGAGGAGCTTCCTCTCGATCCGGCTAGCAACGAGTCTGCGTGGTCGAAGAACCGCAGAGCTCATTTTTCCGCGAAGTAAAAGCGAGCGGATGTAGTGAGAAAAGACGCTTCGACAAGACTCAGTGCCACAACGCGGGAACTGAGTCTTGCTTGAGGCGTCACCAGGAAATCCTCGGCGTGAAAACGCCGAGGATTTTTTGCATCGAGCGCCGTTTTCGAGAAAGGTGGGAGAGACATGCGCAAGGCAAACTTAAGTGTCGCGATCGTGCTGTTGTTCGGGGGCTGTAGTGCCCGCATCGAGGCGCTCGAACAGGAGACGCGTCGGGAGATCAAGGACCTCAGACAGCTCCATGCGGAGTCCACGGTCCAGATGAGTCAAATTCGTCAGGAAATACGTGAGCTGCAGGGGCAGGTCGAAGAGCTGCAGCATGTTTCGCTCGGCAAGACTCGCGAACTCGAACAGAGTTTACGTCAACTGGGGAGTCGTGTGCCGCCGCCGACCGGAGTGCCGGAAGAGCTGTTGACCGAAGACGAACAGCGCATTGCGACCATCAACAGTCCTGCGGCGGACCTCTTTCGACAAGGCCTCAGTCAGCTCCGGGCTGGAAACTTTGAAGGCTCTAGGGAGTCCTTCGCTCAATTTGCGCAAACCAATCCAGGCACTGCATTTACCGATAACGCGCTGTTTTGGCTCGGCATCAACTACATCAAGCTAGGGCGCTACGATCAGGCAGTGGTATCTTTCAGTGACGCGTTCACGACCTATCCCGCGGAAGACATGGTTCCCGCTTCGCTCTTTTACCTCGCGGAAGCGTTCGAGAAAATGGGCTCGACCCGGGACGCGATAGACACGCTGCAGAAGCTCATTGATGAGCATTCGCGGTCCCCGTTGGCTCGCGAAGCTCGAACGCGAGTGCAGGCGTTGAAGCGGCGGCGGTAAGGAAGCTGTTGTGCGGCTGCTGACCAGTCTTCGCGACGTCTCTCGGCCAGAGCACCGCCGCGACCTTGATGGTGCTGCTGTCGGAGTGACCATCGGGAACTTCGACGGTATGCACCGAGGTCATCAAGCGCTCTTCGCCGAGTTGCGTGAAGAGACAGCTGCCGAGGCCGAGGCGCTGGGCAAGCCCAGCCGAACCATGTTGTTCACGTTCGCTCCCCATCCACGTCAGGTATTGGGACGCATCGCTCGTCGCACGGACGCTGGAGCTTCAGTGCCGGAAGAGAAGCGACGGCAAATCACTCCTCCTCGCCATAAGCTCTTGCTCGCCCGACAGTACGGCTTCGACTACGTGTTTCTGAAGCGCTTCACCCCTTCTTTTGCGGCTTGCACTCCGCATGAGTTCGTCGACCGGTATCTGATACAGGCGCTAGGGGTTTGTGTCGTCGTGGTGGGCTATGACTGGAGTTTCGGGCAAGGTCGTGCCGGGTCATCTGATACGCTTGCCCGTGAAGGGGCAGCTCGCGGCTTCAAGGTGCTCGTCGTTCCTCCTGTTTCGCTGCAGGGCGATCGTGTCAGCTCGAGCTTGGTGCGTGAGGCAATTTCCGCTGGAGCCCTATCGCGACTATCGGAACTGCTCGGCCGTCGGTTCAGTATTATCGGCAAAGTGATTCAAGGCGACGAGCGAGGTCGGACCCTTGGATTTCCCACCGCGAATATTGCATGCGGTGAAATGCTGCTTCCTCCAAACGGCGTCTACGCCGTTACCGCAAGGATCGACGGGAAGGCGCATCCGGCGGTCTGTAACATCGGTGTTCGGCCTACCTTCGACGGTTCAAAGCGGTTGCTGGAGGTGCATGTGCTGGATGCTTCAGACCTACAGCTCTACGGCAAATGGCTTGAGGTCGAATTCATCTCTTTAATCCGCGAGGAGCGGCGCTTCCCGGGGCCTGAGCAGCTTCAAGCACAGATCGCAGCCGACATTGCTGTCGCACGGAAGCATCTGGGGAGCGATGGCGTCAGAGAGACTCTCTAGTGAGCACGGCCTCGATTTCGAGTTTACCCTTCGGTCCGATGAGGTAGGCGAGCGACTTGATGTGATCATCACTAACTTTCTCCGTGAACAAAGCGAAGGTGGTGAAAGTGGTCTGTCCGAGGGCAGCCTCCCGAGCCGTTCAAAGATCGCGCGATGGATCGAAGACGGGTTGGTGCAGGTAAATTACGAGGTGGTGTCAAAGTCGTTTCGTCCCGGACAGGGCGCAATCATTCAGCTCCGGGTTCCTCCGCCCCGACCACAGCTCCTCTTGCCGGACGCATCGGTTCCTCTGGAAATCGTTTTCGAAGATAGCGAGCTGCTGGTGATAAACAAGCAGGCGGGGCTTACGGTTCATCCCGGTGCGGGGCAGCCGGCGGGCACGCTCGTGAACGGTCTAGTTGCACACCTCGGTTCTTCGATGCAGCAAGTTGGAGATGCTCTGCGGCCGGGCCTCGTGCATCGACTAGATAAGGACACGAGCGGCTTGATGGTCGTGGCGAAGACTGAACGAAGTTACCACAACCTCGTGTCGCAGTTTCGGCCTCCACGGAGCATTCATCGGCGCTACCTTGCATTGGCACTAGGCGTGCCGCGTCAAAGCGGGGTTGACGGCCGGCAGGGGGCGATTGATCTCCCGATCGGTCGACATCCGACAGACCGCACGCGAATGGCTGTCGTCGAGGGGGGTCGGGAGGCGGTAACGCGGTGGAAAGTCGAAGAGATGTTTGCGCACGGTACTCTACTCGAGCTCGAGCTCGAAACCGGCAGAACCCATCAGATCCGCGTCCATCTCTCACATCTGCGGAGTCCCATTTTCGGCGATCTCGTTTACGGCCACGCCATTCGACCGCTCCCGCCGCAACTTGCGGCCGAGGCACGGCGCCTGGGACGTCAAGCACTGCATGCGGCACGGCTATCTTTTCTACATCCGCAGTCGGGGGAGCGAGTGGAGTTTCAGTCGGACCCGCCCGAAGACTTTCTTCGAGCGCTTGAACTGTTTAGGGTGAGCAAGTAGCGAACGCTAGAGGCTCGGCGGTTCGTCACCGTTGCTGCAGGCTCGACGGATTTGCTTACCGAGCGCCTCGATCGCTCCGGCCTGCTGCGTGCGTTGGGTAGCTAATCTAGTTGCGCCAGGCCCTTCCTGCTCGCGAATACACTCGGCATCGATACGAAGGATGCTCGCTACACGCTTGGTTCCATCGGCAATTTTCATGGCAACGTCGCGATCGAGATGGGAGCTATCGATTGCAAGGCGTTCCAGCCCCATACGGGCGGCATTCGCGGGGTCAAGGAGTCGAGACTCCGTTCTGGACGCCTCGGCTTCAGTGCCTTTGGGAAAGACAACTCGAGTGGACGACGGGGTTGCAGGAGCACGGAGTTTTTGTAACTCGCTAAGATCATTACCGACTTTTGGAAGACTCGGCTTCTGCTGTAGTTCCGCGCTCATCACTGCTTCCTGTGAAGTTGTCCCTACATGTGTTGTGCAGGGCAACAGGAAGCCGGTGACTTAAGAAGGCGAGATTTTTTGTGCTCCTAAGCCGAGGGCAGCGTCAGGAAGGGGCTAAATCCGTGGACCTTCGTATCCGTAGAGCGGTGCAACACGTTAAGCGGTTCCTGCGACCGGTTCTGCCACCGGGGTGGTCGAGGAGCCGAATACGTCGCGATAGGCGACTGCAATGGAGGCTACATACATCGGCAAGGTGAGCACCACTCCCACTCCTAAAAGCAATACGCCGCTGAATCCGAGCAGAGAGGCGACCACAGCAAATCCGATGTATTGCGGAAGCGATTCCTTCACCGCATCGATACTGGTCTGAACGGCTGCGATGACGTCCAATTTCTTGTCGGCGATGAGTGGTATGCCAAAAAGTAGGAGTGCGCTGAGCGCCAGTGAAAATGCGATCGAGAGCAAACCGCCGATGAGGGGCACCCAGTCGAGCACCGTCGATCCCACGATATTGACGATCATGGAACCGATGATAAAGAGCAGCGAATGTAGAAAGACGTCGAATCCTGAAAAGACATCGCCGATGCCGGGGCGCGGCTCCGACTTGTTTGCGAGTCGTAGTACCACTCGAAAATAGCCGGCAAACATCGGACCGGCGAGGATACCGAACGTGACCGCGCCGATGAGCGCCGTCAGGATACCGCCAACAAAAAGCGTGACGAAATTGCTTGTGTAGAGGGAAGCCCCTCCTTTTACCCAGCCAACGATATCAGCGTCTTTCTTTTCCATGCGATTTCCTCTGATTGGTATGACAGAAGTAACAAGAATTATTCAAAAGCGGCAAGAGCAGAGACGGTCACCGAGTTGCCGGTGAGCTGCGTGAAGGTAAACTGCTTTTCTCCGGCAGCGGACTCGTCAGGAAACACGCGGAAAAACAGCCATTTGCCATTGTGAAGCTCACTCGCGATCTGCTTTTCGGCATTCGACTGGACGATTGAACTTCTCCAGTAGGTGTCACCGTCGGTCATGAACAGGCCGACTTCATGGATTGTATTGGGCGGAAACGTAAGCAGTAGCTGCGCTGAACCTGAGGCCGTCAGGTGCCACGGCACGTCTCGGTTCCAGGATGTTCCGGGGGAGAATGTCCCGGTATCTAGGGAGAAACCGGCCGCCGGAACTTTGGTAATTGAGAGGGTCCCCTGGCGACCGAGTTCGGTCCAGTAGACGAGCTTTTTGCCGGAGGCCGCGGCCCACTGCGGCAACCGGTGGTAGTGATGTTGAAGTTCGTCGGTTCGCTCGGGAATGATTTGTTCAAAGGCTCGTGTAATCGCGGCACCTGCGCCGAGCGCGATTGCTGTTAGAAGGATCGCGGCCGCAAGCTGCTTGAGAACGCTCAATCGTGGGACCGTCGCTTCACTACCATCAATCATAGACTGCAATCCTTGCTACCTGCACACCCGGTCCGGTGAAGGTTCGAAGTTGAATCGTGATGTGACCACGTTTTCGACTGAGCGCGTCAATCGGAACGGCGATCCAGGTTCCGGGTGCGAATGTTTCGACTATGGCGCGATGTTCGGAGGTTTCTATCGCTACCGTGCGAATGTTCGGAGTCGTGTCGGTTAGGTAAAGCCGTACCTCCCGAGGCTCAAGGGCTGCTCCCGGCTGGGGGAAGTCGATCCGCATCCAGCCCCCATTGTCTGCTTGCAGTGCCCAGGGGTCGGCCAGCCCGGTGTAGTGCGGATCGAATCCACGAAGCTCCAGTTGAAAATGATCCGCACCATGTCGCCAGGTGACAAGCTGTCGCTCACGGCCAAGCTCGACCTCCATGAGGGGACGCTTCGTCTCAATGGGTGACGCTACCGACTGCCGAGCAGGCGTGCCGGTAGATGCGATCGCGCGGTACAGGAGCGTTCCGCTTGCGCAGAGAAAAGCGGCGAGCAGCACAAGCGTCGCCACGGCAAGTGCCTTTGACGGAGTCGCTTCCGCTATGGTGACAGTTCTTTTGCGGAACAAGTCAACGTAGAAGGGAGCAGCCAGTAGGACGAAGAGGTATTGAAAGGGAAGCAGATAGCGCGGCTGGCCCATCGTTACGGCGCAGAGCAGAGCGAGCAGTGCGATTGGTCCCGCGAAGAGCAAGACGGCAAGGCGAAAGCGTCGGCGTCGCGTTGCGTCGAGAAGAGTATAGCAACTGGGCACCGTGGTGAGGGCTACAAACACCCACTGGAAGTTCACTTCAATCGGTGCAGTCCATCCCAAGTTCCGTAGCGGCCAGCGAGGATTTACGGCGAATAGCTCCACCACGTTTTGCAGAGAGATAATGACTTGTTGAAACGGGGCAGTGCGCCAAAGCTCTCGCAGTTCGCTCTGGAAATACGCACGATCCAGAATCGACACCGGAAGCACGATAGGTGATCGAAAGCGAAAAGGTAGACCGGCGTTGTTGTTGTGAAAGACGTAGAAATAGTTCGCAGCGAGATCCATGCATCCGAGACCTTCTCGTCGGCTCTGACCGAGAAATGCATTGTAGGCATCGTTCGCCGCCAGGAACGGGGCAATCTCGCCGAGGACAAGCGAGTTTACGCCCATTTGCAGCAGAATCGGGAAGCCCGCGGCCAAAAGGTAGAGTGCGGTATGAAACCGACGGTGCTGTTGGCTGAACAGGAGCAGCGCAAGTGCTTCAGCGGCCACAACTGCGAGCCCCTGGCCTTTGAACAGGCATGCAGCTCCTGCCGCTAGACCGGCTGCGAGCGGCAGCATCGTGAGGCGGCCGGGTTGGCCACAGCCCCTGGCGGTCAACAAGAGCGACAGCAGCAGCAGAAATGAGAAAAACGGTTCGGCGAGATAGAAGCTGGCTTGGGCGGCGAAGGGCCAGTAGGCAAATGTCCCGATCAGTGCGACCACAGCCGCAAATCGACTTCGGTAGAGGGTTTCTGCTAACAACACGGCCAGCACGAGGTTGCCGGCGATCGCGAGCGCCTGGGCGCCGGTAATTGCGACCAGTCCGCGGGCAAATCCGAAACTACTGAAGAGGAGCGCATACGCGTAGGCCGTTCCCATCGGATAGAACACATCGAACGCCTCCACTTCGACGCCGAGCGAAAGTCGCCAGGCGCGTTCGATGTAACCGCGCATGTCGGAATAAAGGTGATCGACCGGTGCAATGACGAAGGTAGCCTGGTAGAGCGCTGCCCCAAGCATTCCAACAGCGGCGGCCGTTAGCCAACCTCGCCCCAACGATTCCCTTTTGTTCATGGAACGACCTTGCCGCAAGCGCCGCAAAAAGGGTAGGTGGAGATAATGGATCCAGCCGAAGTTCCGTTCATTCCTGCCGATCACGCTTTCAATGAGCAAGTCGTTCATGCCTGCCTGCCGCTGCTCAGGGAGAATCAGCTGGCGCTCTACACGTTCAGCCAAGTGTCATCGACGATGGACGTGGCGGAGCAGTTTGTTCAGGACGGTGCGCAGGATCGATTTGCTCAGGCCCGGGTGGCCGTCGCGGGTCCCCTCGCGCCA
>JAGRAW010000146.1 GCA_020434415.1 Bdellovibrionales bacterium | reverse complement strand
TCGCCCGCTGTGCGAACTGCGCCGTCGGACTTGGCAAACACGTAGCGAGCCTCGCCATCAGGAGATCCTTCAATCAACTCACTCGCTGCGACGTCAAGCGCAAGAGCGATATCCTTTCCCGGTTCATAACCCGCGCGTTCGATTGCACGGAGCAGGAAGTCGAAGGCCGTCTCCAACGACTCCAGACGAGGCGCATACCCACCTTCATCGCCAACGCCCGTATCATAGCCGTCGTCTTTGAGTAGGCCGCCCAGCGCATGGAAAGTCTCCGCCGCCATTCTCATGGCCTCGGAAAAGGACTCGGCGCCGCTCGGCACGATCATGAATTCCTGAATGTCGAGACTATTGTTCGCGTGGGCGCCGCCATTGATGACGTTGACCAGAGGGACGGGCAACAGCACACCCGAGCCGCCGCCCAAATACTCGAACAGTTCCTGCTTCGCAGCTGCCGCAGCTGCATGAGCGACAGCTAGGCTCACTCCCAAAATCGCGTTCGCGCCAAGACGTCCCTTATTCGAAGTCCCGTCGAGTTCGATCAATGTCGAATCAAGCTTCCCCTGATCGCGAGCGTCAAACCCTTGAATGGCTTTGTTGATGGGTCCATTCACATTCTCGACCGCCTTGCGGACTCCTTTGCCGCGATACACGCGATCGTCGCCGTCGCGAAGTTCTACCGCTTCGAACTCACCCGTCGACGCGCCCGAAGGCACGCTGGCCATTCCGATGGAACCGTCTTCCAGTGTCGCGCGAACACTGACGGTGGGGTTGCCCCGAGAATCAATAATTTGAACGGCATAAACAGACCGGATGGCGGTACTCATAAGGATACTCCGAAGTCTATATTGTGAATTGCTCTTGAACGCCCATGCCTAGAACGCGGCCACGTCTTGCTGGAGCGTACGGCCCTCGCTTGAAGAGCACAGCGAGAACCTCTTGAAGAACAGTGTGAGAAAGTCTCGAGACGAAAAAAGCTTTGTGAACCGACCCTCACGAAAGATATCCTTATAATTGAAATGGAGTCGTTTTTTCAAGGGAACGAGGCGATTGTATGAACAGCCTGGCAACGATGGCCTTCGGTATCATTCTCGCGCTGCTGGCGTTTTTCATCGTTGCCGGTCAGAGCGGCCTGATGCGCCTCGGCGAGATGCGGCGAGAGGTTCAGGAGCTCGATCTCAAAAACCGCGAACTGGAGTCGGAGATAGTCCGGACCCAGAACAAGATCTATGGTCTGCGGAAGAGTGACCCGGTTTTGGAAAAACTCGCACGAGAGGAGCTCGGCCTTTCAAAACCGGGGGAGATTGTCTACATTTTCCCCGACGCTTCGGAGACGCAGGCATCACTCGACGCAACCATGAGTTCGGATCTGCCTCGGGAAATCGGATCCGCCCGGGATCTCGATCGGACGACGCGATGAGCCCGAGTGGAAAATCCGGAAGGCCCAATCGAGAGACGCAGTAAGTCCTAGGATACAGCAAAGCGGAGGTCTTGGTGAGTCATCGCCCGACGAATAGTCGCAGGTCAACTCGGTTCCGCGCCAGATCGGGACCACAATCGGCGGGCGACGTTTTGGAAAAGACGCTCGCTGCGTATCGACTGGATAAAAAGATCGAACAGTATTCAGCGTTCCCTGACTGGCCGCTTGTTGTGGGGGAGGATATCGCTCGGGTAGCGAAACCGGAGAAGATCTTGAGAGGAAACACGCTGGTGGTTCGAGTGCTCGATGCTGCCTGGGCTCAAGAGCTCAGTATGTTAAAGACTCAATTGATGGACAGCATCTTCGAGTATGGCCTTGGTGGAACTATCGTGGATATCCGATTTATTACCGGCAGCCCTTCACAACAGCAGGGTGCTGCCCCCGGCGCTCGTTCGAAACAGACCTAACTCGAAGAAGGATGCAAGGGGGCTCCGGGAGACGGCATGGGGGCTTCCTGCTTCCCGTTCGTTGCCGTGCCCATCTGCTACATTTGCTCGGCTTAGATTTACTTAGTTATTCGGTGTGCCGCCAGAATGAAACAACTACTGTCAAAGCTCCAAGCACGCGGCTGCGTGCACGACGCTTCACATTTCGACGAACTTGCGAAGCTACTCGATACCGAGCACGTCCCCTTCTACTGCGGATTCGACCCGACTTCGGACAGTTTGCATGTCGGCAGCATGTTGCCGCTCATCCTGATGCGTCGTCTCCAGCAAGCGGGGCACCGACCGCTGGTCCTCCTCGGTTCTGCCACGGGCATGATCGGCGATCCCTCCGGGAAATCTGAAGAGCGCGTTCTCCTTGATGAACAACGCGTCATGGAGAATCTCGAAGGAATCTCCAAACAGGTCGCGTTGTTCCTGTCCAAGGAAGGTCCGAACCCCTACCGTATCGTGCGCAACGATTCCTGGCTGAAACACCTGAACTACATCGAGTTTCTCCGAGACATCGGCAAGCACTTCACGATAAACAGCATGATTGCGAAAGATTCAGTGCGCTCGCGCCTCGAGAACCGAGAACAGGGCATCAGCTACACCGAGTTTAGCTATATGTTGCTTCAGGCTTTCGACTACTGGTGGCTTCACCAACACGAAGGCTGCCGCTTGCAGGTAGGAGGCTCTGATCAGTGGGGCAACATCACTGCTGGTCTCGAGCTCATACGGCGAAAGGCGACAACCGGAGGCGCTCCGGCCTACGGGCTGACATTCCCGCTGCTGACCACGTCTTCAGGCGCAAAGTTTGGCAAGACTGAGAAGGGTGCCGTCTGGCTGGACGCAGCAAGGACGTCGCCGTATCACTTCTACCAGTATTGGCTGAACACGGCTGATGCAGATGTGATCCGCTACGCGATGCTTTTTACCGACATCGACGGCGAGGAGCTGGCGGCGCTGGAGCATGCGGTCAGTCAGGCTCCGGCAGAACGTGCAGCTCAGCGGTATCTTGCTGCTCAACTTACTGAACTGGTGCATGGAGCCGAACAAACGAAGCTCGCCATCAGCGCGAGCCGCGTCCTGTTCGGGGAAAAGCTTGATAGTCTATCGAAAGAGGTCTTACTGGATATTTTCAAAGAAGTTCCCTCTGTCTCCATGACTCGCGCTGACGTGGGCGACGGAATTCTGCTCACCGACTTGCTCGTCACCGCAGGAGTTGCACCCTCGAAGGGTGCCGCGAGACGGCTGGTCGAGGGAGGCGGAGTCTACCTCAACAATGAGCGCAGCAACGACCTGCAAGAACGGGTCACAGTGGACCGCTTCGTCGATGGCGCCGTGCTGGTGATTAGAAGCGGCAAGAAAAACTACTTTTTGATCGAGCTTTCCGCCTAAGCCGCGCACAGCGAGAATTCGGAGGCACGAGCAGAGAGCCTTTTGTAGGGGAGCAGTGAACCGAACGATCCGCGGTGTGCTCAGTCAATTACTGGAGGGAGTTTCTCACCGTCCCCCAAGAAAAGGACGGTTCGGTGCCTGCCGTCGCTGCAGCGGTTCGCCGACACTGTTGCGCTTGGCTCTCTTTCTCGCGTTCATTCCTCGTCTTGCTATAGCAGAAATCAGCCCCGATCAGGTCGCCGTTATCGCCAACGAGGATGTTCCCGACAGCATCGCATTGGCGGAGCATTATGTCCGGAGTCGCGGCATACCGACACATCAGCTCTTTCGACTGAAATTACCAGGCGATGAAACTATTTCTCGCCAGGCGTTTGAAGAAAAGCTGGTAACCCCGCTCCGTCAGCAGCTCGCAGCTCAAAAGTTTCCGAACCGCATTCGCGTTTTGGTCACGACCTTTGGCGTTCCTCTGCACGTCTTGGCACCTAAAACCGGTCAACAAGAACAAGACGTGCTTGAGCTTGCCGCGAAGCAGAAGGCACGAGCAGATGAACTACTTCGAACAGCGATGCTGTCTGCGGTCGCCATCGCTCCGAAAGACAACGCGCCCCCCAGCCCGCAAAACACTCCGTCGGTTGCTTCGATTCAAAGTGCCGCCGAGACGATTGGAGCGGCGGTTGCCCGTACCAACGCTCTTGCCCCGGAAGCCCGTCAGCGTGCAGCGAACGAGCTGATTCCGGTCGTGCTGCAGTTCGGCGGATTGGCGGCACTCGGCAAAACACTGCGTCCCCAGAGCCCGAACGACGCTGCAGCAACGGAGCGTCTGGAGCAACTGGACCAGCAAGTCCGCGCCGGGATGGAGCTACTACGCGCGCTCGACTTCTCACCGTCGCTTGAACACCGTCGTAAGGCGTATGAACTCACTGAACGTCTGCTGGGAGCCTCGGGAATGCTGGCACGTGCGGAACGCGATCTCGCCGCCCAGCAGTATAAGGATGCCGATGCGAGCGTCGATAGCGAGCTCACGCTGCTGTGGTGGGATAGAGGCACGTATGCACTTTCCGATCGATTGCCGAATCCTTTGTTCTACCAACATTCACTCCCGTCAACGCTGCCGCCAACCGCGATTCCCCTGATGATGGTCAGTCGCCTTGATGGCTCGAATTTGACTGTGGCAAAGCAAATGATCGATGGCGCGCTACATGCCGAGCGCGATGGTCTCGTCGGCGAGGCTTTCATCGACGCGCGCGGCTTGCCATACGATGCCGGAAACGAGTTCGCGGCGTGGGACCAGAATCTTCGGGATCTGGCGTGGATGGTGCGACGAACTACCGACTACAAAACGAATCTCGATACCCATAGCACACTGCTACAGAAGGGCCACGGCGCAGCGCTTTACGTGGGATGGTATAGTTTACGAAACTATCAGGACGTCTTTTCGTTCACTCCCGGCGCGATCGCCATCCACATCGCGTCGGAAGAAGCAGTCTCCTTACGTGACCCGGATGAACGTGGGTGGTGCAAAAATCTGCTCGATCACGGTGCGGCGGTAACGATAGGCGCCGTCGCAGAGCCTTATCTCGAAGCCTTTCCAAAGCCCCGTCAGTTTCTCGGCCTGCTCCTTACCGGACGTTATTCGCTGGTCGAAGCGTATTACCTGACGCTGCCTTATATCAGTTGGCGCATGGTTCTCTTGGGAGATCCGCTTTACAATCCCTGGCGAGGCCGATTCGAAATGCCGCTGCAGGAGCTCGACCTTCACGACCGAGAACAAAATCCTCTGACAGCGCTCCCTTCTCCGCTCGGTGCGATTCCAACGAATGATCCGGTCCGGTCTCGCACGGAACTCCGGACGCAAGTGGATATCCAGCAAGCTGAACTAGACCGGTTTCTAAGAGCGCTCGAGAAGCAAACGCAAGAGCAACCGCCGGCGCCGAAACTGCCGTAACACTTCGACCCTGTCGCTTGGAGCGTGTGGAGCGCTCGTAGGTCCCCCGCCCGTAAATCTGGTTCAGGACAGACGCTGGAAACCGGCTCTTCCTGTTTTGCGTCACTCGGCAGATTCCATGAATCTGCTAGTGGAAGGGATCTGGATTACACACCTGGAGACAGGAATCCTCAATGCAGCTTACCTCACACGCTAGGTAGCCGGCTCGATCCGTATTATGCCCGCAACGATCTCGGCAAGAGGTGCGCTTCATCAGTTTGCATTGTCCGCAGTCCCTAGCTTGCGGAGGCGGTTCGTCGCGTGCGGGACGTCCCGGCAAGAGGCATTCGTTCGCACACATGCGCTTGGCGCATTTTTCGACGCAGCCTTTGATAAGTGGAGTAGCACCGCTGGAGCAGGTCTCTCGACAATACGTGCGCTGCTTGTCCCTAAGACAGGTCTGGCAGTCTTGCACGCCGCCGGAAAATTCCTCTGCGGCTGCTTCAGGGTCATTCAGTAGGTCGGGACGTTTGAAGGGTTGTTCCGCTTTGCTGACGTTAGGATTGCATGGTCGTTCGCAGGATTTGAGTTTACAGCGCTCGACGCAGCTCGCTCGTTTTATGGGATCCGCTATTCGCCCGCAGCGCAGTCCGCATGGTTGCGCTGCTTTCGCTTTGCAGGAATCGCAGCGTGTCGCAGCGGTGCTGACAGACACCCAGAAGAGCGGTATCAGCACGAGCGAAAGCGCATAAAAAAATGTGTTCCGAACCTTCATGCTCTCTACGGTCCCGTTGTACCGCCTCCTACTCCACTCAGGGTTTTACCGCTTCTCGCCGGACGAACGGCATTCCTTGGGATACCCCCAATCGCTCAACCTTGTGCTGTTGATTGCGTGCCAGCGACGCAGAGCTATACGGGCCGACCAATAAACGATAGTACAGCGTTCCGTTCACATCTGCCCGCTGCACCATCACGGGAAGACCGCCCGAGACAAGGGTCTCACGACGTTGTTCTGCCTCGCTCGACTCCTCGACTGCAGCTACCTGCAAGTAAAATCCAGGCACCAGCGGATCCAGTTCGCGCACTGCGGTGGGCTCGGACTTTGCGGGTAGCGGAGCCGGCGACTCCTTCGCTCTTTCAACCGGTTGCGGAGCATCGGCAAGCGCAGGTAGCTCCATGTCTTGAGCGGACACACTGCCCTCGGAAGATTGCACGGCTACGTCGGCCATCTGTGGCGCTATTCGCAGGGTAGCTGTCTTCAGAGTCGCAGTGGCAGCCTCGTTTCGCCTTTCAGCTTCAAGAGCGGCATCCAGCTCTGCCTGCTCAGATTCACTGACGATTTCTTCACTTACCACTTTGGATGGTTCTGCAAGAATGGGTTGCCCAACCTCTTCTGCCGGCATTCTTTCCGGATGAGCCACCGCCGGCACCGGATCGACTTCGTCTCGCCGGACGCTTGCACTAGCAGGAGTCTGCGACCCGCGAGGATAGCTTCGCACGTAGCCACTGGCAGGACTGAGCGCTGCAAGCTTTCGCTCAGCGGACGCCACGACTTCCGTTGGAAATCTGTTGGACTGTAGGAACGATGCAGCGAAGGCCCTTGCTTGCTGTTGGTAGGGTTCATCAACCGGAATCGCGAAGAACGCCTGAGAGAGCCGCCCCAACTCCGCGGGAGAGAGCTCTGCAGTGTTTGCCACGTTTGCTGCATCAAGGGCTGCTTCCATCCGCTTCTGAGCAATTCCCGCACGTACGTAGTGAAGCTGCAACGCGAGCACATACGTTGCTTCTCCGTCATCCAGGAGATCCAGTAGCCCGGAGAAAAAGCGGATGCTTCCATCAGGCAAGGCAAATGCGTCGACTCGATTCGGGGCGTAGAGGCCGAAATTGAAGCTTTCACCGGCCAAATTGCGGTAGCTGCGAGAGAGGTGATCAAAACGCCGACCGTACACGCTGGAGGTCGGCAGGGGGCGATACAGTCCGTCGAGATAGTCGGCAAATTGCCGGGCGACGGCCAGCACTTCGTCCTGTCCGAGACTTGGCGCAGAGCGTTCGGATAACGGTAAGTTCGGCGATGGTTTGTTAGCCACCTGAGACACGCCGCATCCGGCGCTCATCACGAGGAACAGAAGAAGAGAGCGGGAAAACGCCTGCAGCAATGGTCTGCCATGTCCGGCCGTGCCGGCGAGTCCGGGCCTGGTTGCGGCGCGAAGGCGTCTCGATAGTCGGTTATTCCAGCTCAGACTCAAGGAATTGCTCTGCCAGTTCATGGATGCTCTTGATTATTCGCGGCTGGTCAAGATGAAACTCATACATATCGGCTAATCGCGCGAACTCCTCCAGCGCGACGGGTTGACCGCTTACCGCCCAGACTTCGGCTATCATTCGACACCCATCAAGAGGATGCCGCTCTCCCCGCACGATTTCGCCCGCAATCTCGCAAGCGCTCGCCAGAGCTTCAGCTACAGAAATTTTGCTCGTCATGACACAGCTTTGAACGAAGAACGCAGCTGGGACTGTATGGTCACACAGTGACCATGAGAAATAAAGCGCAAGACTTACGTTATACTACCGGGCAAGATGGGACAATTTCCCCTTTTGATGCCGCAATCGCATTCTCGCGTGTGACCGGTCGGAGGCTGCCGTGCTGAAAACCTCAGCGGCGATCCTACGAGTGTACAGGACTAGTCGCGTTAATCAATCCTGCGCAGGATCAGTTCTGTAGAACTGGATTAAGCTATGCTTGAGCGTCTAAGCTAAAGGTGCGGCTACTTTGCGTTAGCGATAAACCTTCGTGAACCGTGGAGGACACAATGGAAACGCCAAGCGCTGAATCCGGACAACCGTTCCCGCTCGACGTGCCTCGCTTTTTTACGCGGAAGCCATTCGTCATTACTGCGCCGGTAGAAGACAAAATCCAGCAGACAGTACGCTATGTGTATCTCCGACTTCATCTCACTACGGAGGAACTCACCAGGGGGTGCCGGGAACGATTGGAAGCTTACGGCATCGAATGTCTATCGAACGGCCGCGCATTCGAGGCCTACGGTATCGCCGGCGTCACTCTCCCGCCGCTTGAAAATCTTGAGCATGTCCTCGAGGCGACCATAGACGCTATCCGCTCAGATCCGGACATCGTTTGGTGCACACGTGAAGAACCGCCATGCTCGAAGTAGGGCGCTGACTGCTCTGAGCACACCGAAAGAAGACTGGCGCAGCGCTATTGCAGGGCGCCACCAGGCGCAGCACCGACGCCTCCGACCTCTTCGCAGTTGCTGACGCAGTAGGTTCGACTGCTCACGCCGCCGCCACAGGTCTGATAACAGGCGCGGTGCTGCGCGTCACACGAAGTAGTGTCGACCGAGCAGGATTCGCGATAGCAGAAGCAGTTCTCGACGCATTTCGCTTCGCCCTTGTCGTAGTCATAGCGGTAGATCTTTCGGGCTTCGCAATTCTGGTAGGCGAGTTCTGCTCGCTGAAGACAGAGGTCATAGCGACTTTGCTGGAGTTGCTGGCATTGCAGTTTGGTGTTTTCGCACTGGAAAACACATGCCCTCCCCTCGCTCGATTCAGGTGGGGTAAAGGTGTAGTCGGTCTGATACACCGGTGAGCATCCGGTGCTGAGCAGCACCAGGAGTGGAACACAATACCTTCGAACCATGGAGCCCTTTGACACGTGATGGAGCCTCTGACAGGTACGCGGAGACAGCCGCTCCGCGGTTCGATCTGTAGCATGGGCGTTGCCGCGTTTCCATCCTTTGCCGCCGTAACCTCCTTTCCCCACTGGCCTTTCAAAAAGTTGGGAAATTAGTCGGTTTTTCGGAACCGGATGGTCCAACCTGCATCTAAAGTAGGGAAGTCGGTAAGGTAAACGCTGTATGACTATCCGTCCCCTACTCCTCCTACTTGCGGTTGTTTCGCTCGTTGCAATTTGCCCGACACTTGTTGATGCCGAGCAAATCGAATTCGATGCTCACGGAAGCAACGAAGGACGGGTTTCCGAGATCCAGCGCCGCCTCGACATAGTTCGCGCACACTGCGAACGACGCCCCGACGAGGCCAAATGCCGCCGGTTCAACCGTCGTCGCAATCGAGCGGCGCACTGTCGAATCGC
>JAGRAW010000145.1 GCA_020434415.1 Bdellovibrionales bacterium | reverse complement strand
CCGGCCATCCGGAAGATACTCTCAGAACGCGAAGCCCTCTCATCGACCGTAGTATGGAAAGCGCGTATTACGGGCCGGACTCGCACTCCAGCTTCGAAAGTTTGAAGGAAACGGCGGTGGAACAATTGCAAGCGGCCGCGGAGGCAGTAAAGAGTCGTCCCGCGGTCGCACTTGGTATTGCGGGAGCAGCCGGCTTTTTGATTGCGGGCGGCATTCTCGGTGCGCGCCGACGGCAAGCGAGCGAGTCCAAGCCGTCCGAGCTCTACTCCCGCTCGACCGAGTCGCTGTCACAGAATCTTGCTCAGATTAGCGGCGCAATTCGAGCGATGCTCGAGAAAGCAGAGCAGCCAACCTCTGACGCGATCGAGGGCACGAAGGATGCTGCCCACGCTGCAAGACTTGAGCTGGAAGAATTCGCCGATTCAGTGCAGCACTCCATCGGCCGAGCGAGTGAAGACATTAAAAGATATGCCGAAGAGGGAGTCCGCGCAGCGCGCGATTCCGCGAGTCGGCATCCAATCGCTACCGGCTGCGCCCTAGCGGGACTAGCGCTCGCGGTCGGAGCTATGACTACTAGGGAGAGTAGCGGCAGCAATGGACGAAGCGGGGCGACTCGTCGAAACGGGCGAGTTCGCCCTTACGAAGAACGGACGCGAGATGAGTTATACGAGCGTGCTCGTGAACTCAATATCGAAGGGCGATCGCAAATGAGCAAGGAAGAGTTGATCGAAGCTCTTCGTAACGCCTAGTCGTGGCGACGTAGCGCATCGACTGTGGCGGGCGGAATCGCTGCGAGCATTGATTCGACGTGAGCGGTAAGTGCTGATAAGGAGGCGCCCTGGGGGCGCTCTCCTTATCTCGCTAGATGCCGTAACCGTTTTTTTACTCCCATAAAACAGTGCGTCCGGCGAAGTGCTTCTCAGCCGCAGTTGCATCCTCCTCAGGCATACTGGCCGAAAGAACAATCGTCTTGATTGATTCGGGGATCGAGGCAACCTCGATTTTCGAAAGAGCCGGAATCGGTAGTTCGGCGAGATCCAACCTCTCAATCCTGGGACATCGAGATTGCGCCAACCGAAGGAAAACCTCCACGTCCGATACCCGCGGGCTCAAGAGGCCGAACGACCGAACATCTTTGCCCACCCGAGCCAGTAAATCTGCCATCGGTTCCTCTTCCCCGTCCCACTCCTCAACGAAGATAGAGATCCCGTCACCAATAATTTCATAGTGGAGCAACATGAAAACCTCCCGTATCAAACCGAACCAAAACCCTAGGTCAGGGAAACTTAGTTAAATCATCGGTTAAATGCAAAAATGGCGGGTTCTAGCTGCCCACTCCCTTTTCGAAGGTGCCTGGCACCTTCGAAAAAACGGGGACGGACTGTAGGGACATCCAAAGACAGCTTCGCTCGCCGAGTAGCTAAGTATCCTGTCCGACTAGGATTTTGGGCTTCCGAGACCCTTGCTCACGCACAAGGAGAACAAGGTGCCAGGCACCTTCGGCTTAGTGAAGTGCCGTGGATGTCGGAGGTTCCGCGCGGAGATGCGAGGTTAGTTTTGCAGTTCTTGAACCATGCCGGCCGCACGCTCGAGATCGCGGACAATGCCGACCAGTATTTGCTCACCGCGAGAGTTGGGGCACTCCAGGACTTGCTGCGGTAGGTCGTGGCAGCGTTGGACGAAGCCGATTGCGAATGAGCTCGCCACACGAGTCAGCGGTTCGAAGCGCATTTTGAGCTGCACCTCGCAGGCAATTGGCGCTCCCGCAGCTCCCTGCACGCCACAAATTTGATCCGTCACCGGAATCCATGCCGTGACTAACTCGCCCTGGGGCGCTCGCGCCGATGCCACGGGGATGCTTCGGCTTTCCAGTATTTGCAGAACGGCTTGCCAGGATTCCTCGACCGGAATGTTCATCGTCTGGACGGCTTCGGTTATCGGAAGTGCCGCCCTCTGCTGCGTCACGATGTAGTCTTCGGGGATCGGTGCATTCTCCGGGGACGCAGCGCACCCGACAGCGAAAACCAAAGAACACAGTGTTGCGCGGCAGAATGAAATAGCCATGGCCTAGGTCCTGTCTAAACCGGGTCCGGCAACTCCCTTACTCGCTGGGCTCCAGGTCCGGTTACTGTCTTTATGGTGTCGACGCGCCGCCCAGTAGCGGAGTTTCATGAATTCCTGCCTCGCGGACAGGCTAGGTTGAAGAAAACCAGCTAGGAAAAAATATCAGCTCCTTGGGTAAACGCCTACACACACTGATTTTCTCCGCCACCGATACTAAATCGCCGCGCTAAACCTGGCGATATCTGTTTTCAGGGGAGTGTTCCGCAGCTCGGCGGAACGAATCACGCAAGTTCTTTGTAAGGGAAGGCGGCATTTGTGCCGTACGTCGCGGCTGCCGCTCGAAGCAGGTTGTGCCTTCTATTCCGTGTAGCAGACGTTTCGCTGCGGCGAACGTCTACGTCTATAGCGCCGTCGTGCAAATGTGCACGAGTCGCGGCCGCGCACTGTATCTGGCGCTACTTTGGCTTACGGTGGTTCTCGGCCGGGCAGAGAACGCGGAAGCGCTCGAACCCCTCGAATTGCAACCCCCTCCGGCAGTTGCATCCGAAATCGCCTTCACCATTGACGGCAACGGTGACCCAAGCGCGCTTTACCACAGTGCGCCTGACGGTGCCGCCGTTCTGACGTCGCTTCGGGGTACTCTCTGGGACAGTGCCGTTGTTGCGACAACACCGCCCCTCGAGGGTCTCTTTGATCTTCATTACCACACGCACGAACCTTACATCGCCTATATCACCCAAGGTTCCGGCACTCTCTACCTGGCACGTCGAGTTGGTACAGCCTGGCTGTCGGAGGCGCTGGCAACGAACATCGCCCAAGAACGCCCCCGCTTGTATTCGTGCGGAACGGCGCTCTGCGTAAGCTACCGCTCATCGTCTGGGGCAGCACTCAAGCTGCTACGCGGTCGAACCGGCGAGTGGCAGCTCGAGACCATACCGTCGACTACCGTCGAGTATGACGTGACAGCGAAGCCGGACGGTCGAAGCGCCCTGCTGAGTTTCGATCGCGATACGCATGAGCTTCGACTTATCGAACAACTAGACACAGGAGACTGGAACTCGACGGTTCTACAGGGTTTGACAGCTACGGATGGTACCTTTCCTCGAATCAAGTCTGACGCTCAGGGAGTGCTACATCTCGCGTTCAGCCGAGGAACTTCATCGGTAACAGCTCAAACCGCGGGTCTTTATTACGCACGAAGAACGAGCGCCGGAGAATGGCTACAGGCGTTGATTAGCAGCGACTTCGTCGGCGGCGAGACGGCGCTGAGCCTGGACGAGGCGGGCTCTCCAATAATCGCAGCGCGCTACAAACGCCCTCAGGGGAACTATGGGCGGATGGACGGCATCGCCATCGCCCGTTTAGCACCGAGCGGCGTGTGGCATTGGAATGCCTATGCGGCTGCGACGGCGACGTTCAGCCTTGAGAGGCTTCTCTGGAGTGACACGTGGGGTGTGGTCGGGCTAATCCGCACGGCGGCAAGCGGCATTGTCCTTCTCGACCATGAGAATAACGTTGACTCCGGAGGATCCAGCTCTTCGTCCGGAAGCAGCTCTTCGTCGAGCAGCGGGTCCTCGTCGGGCAGCTCAAGCAGCAGCTCCAGCAGTTCTTCATCAAGTAGCAGTTCGTCCGGTGCTCCGGTTCCGGTGCCAAGACTCGGAGATAGTGACGATGACGGACTTTCTGACGATGAAGAACTGCTTGCGGGCACCGATCCGTATCGCTGGGATTCCGATGGCGATGGAGTCAGCGATGGCCAGGAAATCACCGATGGCAGCAGCCCGCTGGATGCAGGCTCCGCGATGCCGCTGCTGCCGACGACCGTTTGCACCGAATGGAACGGCTATCTGGGCGGACTATGGAACATTTATGAGCACGTAAATATGGGCGACGCTCCCCTTGCTGTTCGGACGGTGCTGCACGATATCGATGGGCGTGCTGTCGAATCCTTCGCGTTTCGACTAAAGCCCGGAGCGCAATTCGATGTGCTCGTTCACGGCTTTCGCCGTCGTCAAGCAGACTCGTATGGTAAGGTATGCTCAACCCACAGCGGTCGCCCCGGCGATCTCGATGGGCGAATGGTCTACTACAAAGAACCTGCTCAGCAAGGCGCTTCGGACGCTTTCGAATTCGCGTTCGCGCTGCCCATGACCAGCGGCAAGCGCGGACCGCAGTTCGTTTCTTACAACACCTATCAGCCAAGCCTTCGCCCTGCGGATGCAGGATACCTTGTGGCAAACTGGATTCAGTTGACCAATCTGGAAGCTGCTGAAGCTGCAGGCGAACTGATCTTCCACGACATGGACGGTGCTGTGCTCGGGAGGCAACGAGTTCGCCTGGGGCCAGGGGCACGTGCGGATTTTTCAGGCCATCAGTTCGGTGCGAACCGTGTCGGAACCGTCCTCTGGAAGCCGCAGCTTGCTGAGCAAACCTTTCAGCTGCGAAACGTCCGCTATTTCTACGACAACGCAGGCACTACGAACTCTTTCCAGGCGGCATTTCAGCTCGAAGGACTGCAGGGATCAAGTCGGCTCTTGGCGGCACCGACTACTACGCGCGGCGGTGAAATGTCGGTGCTCGAGCTGACCAATACCCTGCCTCGCAGTATCTCAGCTACTGTCGTCTGCTACTCCGACGACGGCGCTACCCTGAAACGTGAACAAATTACCCTTCCTCCTCGAGGCAGTCGGCACTTGATTCTGAATGCCGCGCTGGGGGCGAATGCTTCCGGCATCGTGACCGCTCAAGCAGGACAGCGAGGCGGAATCACGGCGGTAGTGATGCAGTACGGTCGGGAGTCAAGCGGGGCGCTGCAGTATCTCTACGGTGTGCCGTTGGTGGAATCCCTCGGCACAGTCCTTCGAAGTTCATATAACACCTTCCTCGGCCAAGACTCGGAAGTCGTCTTAGTGAATCCATCCGGTCGCTCGCTTCCTGCTGCTCTGTCAGTGGTTCGCAGCGATGGTGCGAGCGTGCCGCTGGATAGTGCTTCAGAAAGCATCGTGGTTCCGGCAAACGGCAGTCGTCGGGTGTCGCTTCGGGACGCGGTGGGGGAAGATGATTACGGCGTCATCTCGGTCCAACCCGAGGCGGCAAATAGCCTTAGTGGATTCGTCCTCCGATTGAACAGTCCCCACTACGTCATACCGACCCCGCTTCGTCAGTGAGAGGGGATGAGCAGCAGGTTTCAGCAGCTTGAGTAAGCTTGGCTATCCACGAAGATGCGCTAGAGTTTGTCTCCAAAAGTGGACACGATTACCGAAAAATTAAGCGAGAAGTCTCCGCCAGGGAGCTCGCCCGATCTCGGACTCGATCCTAGCAAAGTAATGCTCAGACGCGGCTTTCCGAATTTATCGAGTAGCGCTTGCTAGTTCCTTTTTGTCTCTCTCCCAATCGCGGAGGTGTCGTTGAGCAGAAAACCTAACCAATAATGTCAAGAACTCGATGCTCACGGCATCGTCTGCCTGGAGGCGGCATCGAAAACCTACGTGCATTCTCGTTCGAAACACGTTGATATCTTGCTCTCACTCGTGGACCGGCGGAATCTAAGTCTGACAGCGCGGCACGAAGCGTCTTTCAAATCAAACAACGAAATGTCCAGATGTGGTCAGCTATGCACTACGGATTGAAGATACTTCTGCTCGCCCTCCTGTTCTTTCCGCGACACGCGTATGCCTATTTCGATCCGGGGACCGGCGCGCTCCTGGTGCAGGCCCTCGTCGGGCTGCTGGCCACCTTTTGCCTATTCTTCCGTAGAATCATGGTCGGGCTTCGAGCATTCTTCTCGGGGACCAAATCCGCCGATTCCTCGCTTAGCACTTCCGAACCGGAGAAGCAGGACAGGCAGTCCTCTTGATGAACGAGTCGAAGCGTCATCCCGCGTCCTATCGAGATCCGTCCGGCTTCGTTTTTATCGAAGGGGATCGGCTCCTGCGCCAGGTCAACTCCTGCTATCTAGAGACATATCAGCAGGCAAAAGGCAGCGGGCTGTATCAGGAACTTCATCAACGGGGGTGGCTAGTCAGCCATGAGGAGGCAAGTCAGACCGCCGATGCCCTGGTGCTCGCTCCCGAGGTCGTAGAGTTCGTGACGTATCCTTACGAATGGAGTTTTCCCCAGTACCGCGACGCCGCGCTGCTCACGCTCGACATCCAGGCGAAAGCGCTCGACTACGGCATGGTGTTGAAAGACGCATCCATGTTCAATGTCACTTTCCACCGCGGAGCGCCGATCTTTCTCGACACGCTTTCGTTTCATCCGTATCGCGAGGGTGAGCCATGGCACGCCTTCAGCCAGTTTTTGGAACACTTCCTCGCCCCGCTCCTGCTGGCTCAGTATCTCGGGCCGGAGGCGCTAGGCAGCATGAGCCGTTACATGGAAGGACTGCCGCTCGCAACTGCGCTGCGGATGCTGCCCTGGCGCGCGCGACTTCGTCCGTTGGTCTTTTCGAATATCCTTCTGCCGCAACGCTATCAAAGGCGACATGAGCAGACGGGAGGCAGACGACAGACCGGAGACGAGGGTGCGAAGGCAACATTGAGTCGGCGCGCGCTGAACGACATTATTCGAAATTTGCAGGAGAGTCTCGCCAATCTCGAAACGGACGAAGTAAGCGAATGGGGGCAATACTACTGTGAGACAAATTATAGTGCGGCCGCATTCGAAGCGAAGAAGCGCCTCGTTGCAGAATGGGTAGCTGAGCTCCGGGTAAAACGGGTGTGGGACATCGGCGGCAATGACGGGACATTTTCACGGATTCTCGGCCCACAGGTCGAGTCGATTCTGTGTAGCGATGCAGATGCTGTTGCGGTGGGCAAGGGATATCGCCGTGATGCTGCGAGCGATCGGAGTCGCGTGCTGCAGTTCGTGGCCGATATAACCAAACCCTCGCCAGGAATTGGTTGGATGAATATCGAGCGAACATCGCTGCTCTCGCGGCTGGCGGAGTTCGATGTCGATCTGGTTCTCGCTCTAGCGGTGATTCACCATCTCACTTTGCAAGCAAACCTACCGTTCGAGACGACTGCGGAGATGTTTGCGCGGTTTGGCAAGTACTTGCTCATCGAACTCCCCACGGAGCGGGATTCCAAGGTAGTGGATATGCTGGACGCCAAACGTGCGTTTCGCTCCCAGTTCGAATTTTACTGTCAGGAGAACTTCGAACGAAGGTACCTGCGCTATTTCTCGATCGTGAAAACGGAGCGACTGCCGGACTCGGAGCGAATGTTGTATCTAATGGAGCGGCGGCCGGCGTTGGAAGGAGCTGCGGAGAGGAAAGATGGACCAGCGTTTCCCAAGTAAGGCGCGCGATTGGTTGAAACGTCCGACGTGCACAGGCTTTGTTATCGGCCTCTATTCAGTTCTGTTCTATCTCTCGAACAATCTCACGTTGGTTCATTCGACGATGAACCTTATTTTTCTCTTAGGGTTGTTCCTCTTACTCTCCACCTCGATCTCAATTCTTGGAGGGCGAATTCTTTCGGCTAGCGTTTCAGCGCCTGGTGCCGAGAAAGCGCTGACACTGCTTTTGTTCGCGCTCCTGTTCGTGTTGCTTGCAGCTCCGATTAGAGAACTCTCCCTGCCAATGCAGCTGCTGCTTATCGCGTTTGCCCTCGTCTACACCCTGGTTCTGCAGTTGCCCGCATACTATCTCACGGTCGGACTGCTGTTCATGAGTGCCGCCGCTGCCTCTGCGATGGGCCTCGAGATCTACAAGATGCATGCGAAGTCGAAGGAGCTTGCTGCCGAAGTGCCCCCGGAGTGGTTCCAGCCTGAGATTCGGCGAGCACATAGTGTGTATCTGATCCAGCCGGATTCCTATGTCAACACGGCCGATATCGGTCGAGGGTACTATCAGATGACGAACTTCGGCATGGATGACTGGCTGAAAGAACGCGGCTTTACCGTCTACCCGAATATTCGCAGCAATTACGCAGACACTCTCTCTTCCAATATCTCGATTTTCGAGATGCGGCACCACTACTATGAGCGCCATAAACTTTCGGGGGAGGTGTATTTCGGACGCCGAATAATTGCGGGCGACAATTTTGTCGTGAATTTCTTCGAGAAGAATGGCTATGAGACCTACCTGTTGAACTTTGCCAACTACCTTACGTTCGATGGATGCTTCTATAGCTACTGCCACACCATGCCGAAGACAGTGTCGCTCTTCGGGGCAGAGCCTTTTATCGCTCCCGATGATGTCGACAGGTGGGCAAACAGCGTCAACTCCACACTGGAGCGCTTCCCGAAAGACCGGCGCTTCGTATTCATCGAACATTCTATGTCCCCCGCCCACATCTCGTACACCCAGGGGGAAAGCCGAGGACGAGAGAAGGAGCGTCGGCGCTATGAAAGCAAGTTGCGGGAAGCCAACCGGTGGCTGCAAGCGGTGATCGAGGAGATTCAGCGAACCGACCCCGATCCCCTAATCATTCTGATGGCCGATCATGGTGCCTATGTCGGCTATGATTACGTGCAGCAAGCAACCACGCTTACCGAGGATCCGGACCTCATCCGTTCGAGCTTCTCCATTTATCTCGCGATCCGGTGGCCGACCACCTACGATGGCCGGTTCGATGACAAGTTCGCGACGCCCGTGAATGTCTTTCGCTATATATTTAGCTTTCTGACCGATACCGACAGTTTTCTATCCAGTCGGGAGGAGGACGTCAGCTACTTGAATATTACCGAGCCGAAACCGGGCATCTACGCCGCGATCGATGAATCGAACCGCGTGGTGCTGAAACCACGCTCCGGTCTGTAGCGAGAGCCGCCCACGAGATGGTCGCTGCCGGCTATTCCGCGCGGTATCGACGCGGCACGCTCTTCTAAAGCTTCGCGCGACGCGAGCAACCTGCTATGTTCCGCCCATGCTGAGCGCTTACGACATCTATTATTCGCAGCTCAATTTTCCGCTGCGCGAGAGGATTGATCCGCTGTTCGAAGCTATCGGGGGGCTGCTGGGCCTCTCTGCAAGCCCCTCGCTTCCTTACTTCTGCTGGCAGCTTGCAATTGCCGGGCTTGGTATGGCCTGGCTGCTTGCGGTAGCCGGTGCGGAGGCGCGTAAGCAGGCTCTTGGTGCGTCCTTGTTGCTGGCGTTCGCTCTGCTTGTGTTGGGAGCTGATCCGTTTAGCTGGCGGTGGCATTATTTTCCAGCGCTGTTTGCCGCCTATTTAAGTGTACGGCTCAGAAGCAGGTTCAGCGTGCTCTGCTGCTATGTGTTACTGCTCTGGCTGTGGATCGTGACTGCCGGCTCACTGGGTCCATTCGGTTT
>JAGRAW010000144.1 GCA_020434415.1 Bdellovibrionales bacterium | reverse complement strand
TAAAACGGGAAATCAAAAAAGCGGAGTTTACTGAAGTAAATGAGTATTTTTTTATTCTCCCGTTTTGCCGAGATTGGCCGAAATCACCGTTTTGAGAGCAGATTTAGTCGTGGATAAGCTCTAACCCCCAAAACTAACCCCCTTCCGGGCGAATTTCTCTAAGGCGCGGAGCGAAGCTGCGACTCGCCGCGGTCGAAAAAGTCGCGGATAAGACCGGCGAAGGTATCGGGTTGCTCAAGATGCACGTTGTGCCCTGCAGCGGGCACAACGGCAACAGCAGCTTGGGGCATTAAGCTCTCCATCCTTCCGGCAAGTGCTGTAAAACGAGTATCCTCTTCACCGGTCACCAACAGTGTGGGCACAGCGAGTCCCCCTAGCTGCGACCATACCTCCGGCTGGCGCCCAACCCCCAACTCGCGAAGACATTTTGCGGCCCAGACTGGATCTGTTGTGCTTCGCTCCCGCAGCAGGGATTCAAGCAAATCGGGACGTGCGGCCAGAGAGCGAAAAACCGGTTGTGCGTACCATTCTTGGAGGAAGTCCTCGATGCCGTGACGCTCGATCTTCTCGGCCCAGGCGTCGTCTGACCGCTCGCGCTCTCGACGCTCCGTCGCATCGGCAATCCCCGGCGATGCGCTCTCCAACACTAACGACCGCACCCGCGCCGCATTGGAACACGCTGCGGCTAGCGCCAGTCGCCCTCCCAAAGAATAGCCGACGATGTGCACCGGTCGGTCATCAAGCCGATGTATCGTCTCCATCAACCGACGGGCAAGAGCGGTAAACTCCAAGGGAACTTCCGAGCCGGCAGGTGTAGCGCCACCATGTCCCGGTAGATCGACCGCATAACAGCAAAATTCGTCCTCGAGACGTGCGATAACCGACCCCCAATCCGAAGCCGAGCCCATGAATCCATGGAGAAACACGACCGGCCATCCGGCACTACGGCCACGCTGCTCAACCGAGAATTCGAAATTCATACGAGTACCTCGCTTTGACGGAACAGTTCGACAGTCTGCTTTCCGTCGGTGACTAGCTCGAAAAGCATACTACTGCCGGCCTGCTGGGCTGCACGAAACTCGTGCACCAAGTCATCGAGCGAGTCCGGTTTGCTATAGCCGATTCCGAACAGTGCGGCGGCATCACGGAAACTATACGAATGGGAGTTCACCATCAACGGCTCCAGCGCTCCCAGCGGGAAGAGATTGAAGATCGCCCCTCCATGATTCTGGAGAACGAAAATCCAAACCGGCCGGCGGGCACCCCGAACGAGCGAAAGCGCTGTCAAATCGTGCAGTAGCGCCTGGTCCCCGATAATCACGCTCAACGGACGGTTGAGCGCATCTGCAAATCCGAGAGCCGACGATACTATGCCGTCGATCCCGGTCGCACCACGATTACACCCGACAGCAATATCTTTGGAACTTGTTTCCGCGAAGTATTCCACCTCTCGTAACGGTAGGCTTGCCGACGCAAATAGAGCACTTCCCTCAGGAGCAAGCCGAAAGATACTGCGAACAGCTTGCGGCTCTACTATCGATCCCTCCTGCAGCGACCGGTCAAAAAGGGCTTCTACTCGCGATGCGGCCGCCGCCTCCAACTCCCGGCACTGCTTCAACAGCAAGCCTTCCGGACGCTGGTCTACCGCCGTAGCCAGCATCGCGGCCGTAGCCATGGGGTCCGCGACTATGCGAAGAGCCGGGTAGAGAAACTCGTTCTCAATGGCATCCTGACGATAGGGAAAGGACGCGACTTGCACGAGTGATCCCGTTGCCCGGTCAAGATAGCGGCGCAGCGGCTCAGAGATAATCCGATCGCCGAAGAGTAGCACAAGGTCGGGAAGCGTCTCCAAGCGCTCCAAGAACAAGTTGTACCCTCCAACGACATTGGAGGTCGTCTCACCGAAACGAAGGCCTGAGTGAACATCTGCGAAAAGCGGAGCCCCAAGTCGCTGCGCCAGGGCGAAGATGCCGTCACGCGCTGCTCCCACAGGAACAGGGCCGCAGACAATCAGCGGTGCCTCCGCTTTGTCGATGAGTTGCGCTACCTCGTGCATACTCTCCACATCGACCACGCCTCGAACAGCCGGATAACGGCAGTGAGGCTCCGTACTCTCCCGCCAGCTCCGAAAGAGCGTCACCTCATCAGCGGGCAAGGTATCGATCGAGAAGTGATCGCCAAAAAACGGCTTGCGGTAGGCCACATTGAGGTGGACCGGGCCACGCTGAGATCGAGCGATGTGTACCGCCTGGTCGATGTTCGCCAACAGCGAATGGAGGTGGAGTTGTGACTCCGGCGCGGGGATATTGAGGGTCAGTAACGGGAATGAGCCAAAGACGCTGCTTTGATCGATGGTCTGGTTAGCCTTGGCATAGAGGAGTTCGATGGGCCGCTCGGCGGTTAGCACTACGAGGGGCGTCTGAGAGAGTCGGGCCTCGATGACTGCGGGAAGATAGTTAGCCGCTGCAGTACCGGATGTGCAGCAGACGCAGGCGACGCCCCCGCCCTTTCCTACGCCTTGAGCCCAGAAGCCTGCACTCCGCTCATCGTTGCAGAGGGTGACCCGAACGCCGGCATTCTCCGCTAGCGCACGCACCACCGGAAGAATGCGGGCACCGGGCGAAAGGCAAAACAAGCTGACACCGTCTCGGCGCAGTTCCTCGACGAGAACAGATGCATGGAGGTGTGCAATGCCTTCGAATTCTGAGCGTTCCATACGCTGTCACAAACTGTAGTATCTTACCCAGTAGATAAAACATCCCCGTGGATGAGCATACTGGTGGGTTGCTTCCGCCGGCGTGTGTTCGCTCGAAAACCGCCGGGGCCGTATCGTGAATTCCTCAACAAGAAAAGTCAATAAAATGGAAATCGAAGCCGGTCTGGAGTCCCGAATGCAAGTTTTGGTCGAGGGGTATCCCCATTCGCTACCACACCATCTAGGTATTCGGCTGCTGGTTCTCGGGCGGGAGCGTCTCGTTGCTGAGATGCCGGTTGATAATCGGACGAAACAACCGTTCGGCATCCTGCACGGCGGCGCATCAGTTGTGCTTGCTGAGACGCTTGCATCAATTGGAGGGTGGTTGAACCTGGAGAGAGATGACGAAGCCGCGGTGGGTCTGGAAATAAACGCCAATCATTTGCGTGCGGTCGATTCAGGTATGGTTCGAGGCACAGCGGTCCCCCTTCACCGCGGACGGCGCACCCAGGTGTGGGAAATCCGAGTCGAAAATGACGCGGGAAAGCTGGTTTGCGTGTCCAGATGCACGTTAGCGGTCACAAAACGATAGATCAGCTTGGTCGTGGTGCCGCTACCGGCCCGGTGCGGTAAGCATCAGTTGGAAGACGAAGTCCGGCGGTTGCTCAGCCTTTGGCTGTTCGTGCCAGAGAAAGAACGTCAGTACTATCGGATCGGGCGCAACCTTATTGAGCTCGAGCGCGAAATTCGGGTGTGGACTCACCACGTAGAGCGGCCCCGCTTCATGCGCGAAGGTGGTCAGTTCGATCGGCCGTGAGAGATGGTCGAGCCGATCGTGGCGCTCATGCTCTTCCCATGCTCGAATGCCATTGTAACCGAAGGCGGCTGCGGGGCGGACATGGCTCGAATGTTCCAAAAGCAACTGCGCATACCGAAATCCTGCGGCTCTCGCATTTATATCCGTGATTGAAAGCTCGCTGAGCCATGGAATCGGCAGTTTCGCCTGAGGTCCGGCCAACACACTGCGGATCCGTAGGCCGGGGACATCCTTGGCTCCCAAGGAAATCGTTAACCGTTCGAACGCGAGTTGTTGAAAATCATAATGCCGCGGCGCGAGTAACAGATAAGGCAGTTGCAGTGTCTCCGGTTGTTCGATTTTCCGCTCTCCACGATATGGCTGAAGTACCGTTTCGAACGGCCCGCGCTTGATTGTGCCCGGATAGAGGCGCTCGAGTACCGTGAGAGCGCGACCATATTGCCTGGTCAGGTCCGAGTACCTTTTCTCTTGCCGCAGGCGAATGGCGCGTATCCCGGAAAGGAGGTTCTCGGAGATCGGCTCAGCCCGCACCTCGAGCTTGCCGGTGGACTCGGCGAGCGTAGAGGTTGGGAGCTGAATCCCGATGACCATCAAAACGACAAACGCCCGGGCTCGACTCCACGGTGACCGGCCCCGAAGTTCGCTCGAAACACGGCACTGGTCTCGCACTACCCTCCTCAACTTAGGTCCTGGGACGTATGGTGCCGCCGCGTTTTTCAATAGCCTCTCGAAGTGCCGGCGGCAGGGTAATTCCTTTCTCTTCACACTTTGCACGATCATACCGAGGCAGGTTTATCACTACCGCACGGCGCGTCAGTTGTACGGGAAGGCTCCGCAGTGTGCCGTTCACCCGTCGCGTGTACTCGGCAACATCGCGTGCGAGAGCTGTGTGAACAGCACGAGTCGTCAGAAACGTCGCCAACTCCGGATAAGCGCCTTCGTCCATTAGCGAATTGAACGATAGCACTTGTTCCGTATCGAGAAAGAGGTACTGAAAATAGTAGGTCTTGTCGCGTGGGGCGCCGGGGTCCGGTTCTGAAGGTCGTCTGCGAGCACGCTTCAGATTTCGGAGGGACACTGCGGCAAGATCTGTAACGGGCTTCGATAAACAACTGCCCTCTTCTGCCGTGTCGAGGCACAGGAAGAGACCGGCATGTCGAGCGACATCGCCAAGTGGAACAGTAAAGGTAAAGCTCCTTCCGGCAACGACATCAGTGGCAGCAAGATGATGTACCTGTCGTTCAAATGATCCGGCGCCGGTACCTAAGGATTCGAACGTCAAGATTAGATTCGGGTGAGGACTCTGCCGAAGCTCTTCACGAATGATATCAGCATCACCTTCCATGCACCGCGCTTTGTTCGTAAACTGCACCTGTAACGCTGCTTTACCAGCCTGCGGCTCGAGCATTGCCCATTTGGCGCCGATCGATTCCGGTGCCTCGGTCACCACCTGTTCCGTCATCCAATCCGCCGAAAGCGCGTCGCGGGATCCTTTCACCCGAAAAACTTGCTCGGCTCGCACTCGACGCTCTTGGGGCTGTTGAGAAGCAGGTGCGACAACAGGCGACCCAGGCTCCTGCGGAGCAGCAGGAGCTGAAGCAGCAGTCGTTGGCTTCTCCTTGCCAATGCGAAGCGCGGCGGGAAGCACTGCCACCACAACAACAATCAGTAGCAGCAGGTTCTGAAGATTTTTATCTCGGAAGTTCATTGCACGGACAGAAGGCTGCATGCGGGGCCGTCCTGAGTAGCCCCGCTTAGCGCTCTTACTATTCTACCTTGCTTTCTGTGCCACGGGCAGCAGAAAGCAAGGTTGCGCCGCGTCTTACCGCTTCGTGCTTAAACGCTGCTGAATGTAATAATCGGCAGTTACCACGCCATTCGCGACCAGCAAGTGATCCATAACGGCCGAGGAGTGGCTGTTTGTCTGTAGGTTGACGACTGTCTGATTGGCCCGCACAGGGAGCTGCTTCAAAGTGCCAATCGGATGGAATCGACCGTCGGCACCGAGAATGCGATCTCCCAGCGATAGCTCGCTTGCCCTTTTGATCGAAGACGGAAGCCCATCGCTCGAGCCGTTCCCGCGCAGGGCGCTCTGTTGAAAGCCGCTCGAAGAACGTTCTACCACCATCGGATGAGATTCGGTGACACGCGCCACGTACGGGCCATAACCGACTTCAAACAGCGGCTTGTGTTCCGGCCCCTTTACTACTTTCTCGACCACGACTGGTCGACGAAGAGCCGGATTCCACACGAAGTCTCCCTGCTCAATCTCGTCGATGCGTTTCATAGTCACGCCGTCGCCCATCAAGATTTCGGTGTCGGCGTCGAAGCAACCGTCGACACGGACTTCGTGGCAGGAAAAGTCACAGCTGCTTCCCCCTCCGCGACGCGTACAGCGAACCTCGTCTCGCCCCTCGCGGTAGGTATAGTAGTCTGAAAGCTCCTCGCAATCGCCACCGAGTCCGACCCCGTGCTCTGCGAGGGTCGAGCTACCAGTGCCCGGACCAACCGAAACGTCGTAGGGCCCCCGCACGACATCGCCGGGCCGAAGATCCGCGTCGGGCGTTGCAGGATCGACGACCGTCAGATCCGGCACATCACCGGCCTGAGCGAACACGCTTTGAGAGAATGAAAGCGAGAGGGCAAAGCCAATGGCCAGGGATCGCGCTACATACCGCCCGGTGCGGGCGAAAACCTTTGCATCCATGATGGTCTCCAACAGAAAATTCCGGCGCTTCACCTCAACGGTATGGCTACCCGCGGCGCGCCACGTGACTGCTCTGTGAGTAAATCTTAACACAACTGGGACGCTTATGTGATAAATTTCATGCGTCAATCAAATACCCCCTACAATTTTCCCGGCCGTACAGGCAGAATTGTTTTGGTATCTTCCCCCAATTTCGTAACAGTTCCGCACGCAAATGAAGCCGTTCGAACCAAATCCTACCGTTTCGAACACCGCAGCCGGAAGCGGCTGCGAGCGGGGCAATGCCATCGTCGAGTTCGCCCTCATCCTGCCCCTGATCATTATGCTGTTTATCGCGACGGTTGAATTCACCCGAACCTTCCGGGCGAAGGAGATGATGGCCCAGGCAAGTCGAGAACTGGCGCATGTGGTCTATCGCGAGTGCTTCGATTCAAATGGTGCGCTGTGCAACCTGTCGCCCGCCAACAACCAAACCGACCTCTGCCTTTCATACTACAAGGACAACTTCACAAGACGGATCGAACAGCATCTTCCGGGCATCGAGCTCTCGGTCAGCATGTATTCGTACGACGCTGCGAGCAGTACTGTAGAGCAGGTGGGCCTCAGTCGAGCGATGGGGAGCGCAGCTCCGAGTGCAACTCGCTTTTCAGTCCCGCGAATCTCTGCCGAGTTTCGCCCGGAAATTGAAGCGCAGGAGCTGCTTGTCATCGGCGAGGTCTTCTACACCTTTCAGCCGCTATTCGGCGGCGTCAATACCTCAATGCTCTCATTTATGGTTCCCAGCTTCGGGATGTACGATGTCACGGTTTTCTAAGAAGACATGCTTCCTGGCTGGGGATGGCGAACAGCAGCGCGGCGCCATCCTAATCATGTTCGCCATCATGGTGCTGAGCGTGCTGACTCTCGTCGGGCTCGCGATAGATGCCGGAAATCTGTATTCCGCCAAAATTGGGGTGCAGGCTGCCGCCGATGCCGCAGCTCTAGCCGGAGCTTCGGTGAAGGCGGTCGACAGCAGTGCCACGAACGCACAAGCGACAGCAGCAGCAGCTCGAATCGCTCGTCTTAATCTGGAACTGAAAGGAATCGACTTAGCTGCTAGTAGCCCTCCTCCACGGTACGAATCTTCCGAAAACACGATGTATGTGACCCTGCGGGGTGAGGTGCGCTTGTTCTTGATGTCGAAGCTGCCGAACATTGGCATCCCGTTTCAAACCGTCACCGCATCGGCCCAGGTACAGGTTCGACCGGCTACGGTTGAGCTGATTCTCGACACCTCCAGCTCGATGAACTGCCCTGATACCGTTGGACTTGGGGCAACGGGAACTTGTGATTGCATGCCGTCTTGTCCCGATGCTCCGGGGACCAGGCTCCGTGCACTAAAGGATGCGATTCTGGGTGTTCCCGGCGTGCAACGAGGATTTCTCGATTACTTCGACCCGACGAGGGACTCGATCGGGCTTGTCGCCTTCGGTACCGGAGCGGAGGTCATGGTTCCGATGAACGGAACAAACTTCAATGATACTGTTATCCGAAATTCGGTGGGAGCACTGACCGCTCAAGGAGGGACGAACCTCTGTGACGGTTTGATTCAAGCATATTTCGATACCCAGCGTCCTGACGAGACGGCATACGTTGTCTTTTCGGACGGCGCACCGACAGCGGGTCGCTTTCACTTCTTCGACGGCATTGAAGCCAACCCCTACAATCCGCTTGGAGCGGCGTGGTCTCAGTATGACTACCTCAGCTGGGGAGTGTTCAAAGATGGCGTCGGAGTAGCCCATACTACGTACCAAACGCCAAACCCCACGGTGGCGTCTTATCGATGGAACCCGAGACTGTTGGCGGATGTGGAGCCGCCGCACCCTCCGGCGCTTCCGGTCGGGGCACCGCCACCGGTCCCCATCGATACCACTACCCAACTTGATTCGACCCAGCCGTGGCTCGCGCTCCAACGTGCCGTCCCTGGGGGAATGCTGATCAATCTGCCAAGCGGTCCGCCGCGACGACTTGGCTGGGACTGCCCCAACCCCTCGGACAGTTGTTATCGCTGGGGTGGAGGGGCGTATCAATGGTCGTCATGGGGACCGAATGAACATCTTCAGCTCTATGCTGACTGCGCGCTGGTATGGTCGGATTTCATGCGGGCGAACGGCAGCGTGTTTTACACCATCGGACAAGGCGAGAGCGCCCCGCTCACGGCGGATCCATATCAGAACGCCGGAGATCCTCTCGGTCGCAAAGACAATCTCATGACACGACTCGCGGTCGATCCCTGTACCTTCGCAGACTTCAATATTCCCTTTCCCGGCGTCGCTACGCCGGTCGATCTCGCGGCCGCCGGCACGCAAAGCGGCTCCTATTACCCGGTCGCCGGTGGTGAGGATTTGCGGGACGTTTTCATGCGAATCGCTCGCCGAATACGCCTGCGAATGTTGCGCTGATGGATGGTATGGCTAGCAGGACGAACTTACCGAACGACGAGCGTGGAGCAGCGATGCTCGAGTTTGCCCTCTCCGGTTTCTTGTTCTTGCTGTTAATCATCGTTACGCTGGAATCGGCAATTGCCGGCTTTCGGGCGTTGACCACTCAATTCATCGCCTCCGAAGGGGTGCGACGGGGTATCGTTGCAGGTGCGCCGGGTGACCCAAGACTCACAGCTCCTCAACTACGAACCTTCATTCTCGGTCTCGCCGACAGCTATGGCATTGCTGTAGCGCCGACCGATATCGAAATTTGTGGCCTGGAGAATGTGACCGCCGCACTTCGCTGCAATGCGGAGAACATGGGAAATTCAGAACAATTTCTCTACGTGCGAGTGGCCTCCAGTACACCCTACTTTCTGGGGGTGATGAATATCGACCTGCTCGGGGCGGCATTAAGCCGTAATGAAAAATTCTGAGGTCTCCGCGGAGAAGCAGCAAGCCGACGAATTTTCGAGCGGTGTTTTTCATCCGCCCTCTTGATTCAGGCCTCTTTACAGGGAATGCTAAAATCCATACCGGGCGAGAACACCGGCGAATAGCACCAACACAGTAGCGACCCCAGCCAGCGCGTACGTTTTTCCCGCCAACACCAAATCGTCCTCACGTTGGTGCCAGAACCGCTCTCCAAGATGTTGCACGGCTAAAAAGGGTAGCG
>JAGRAW010000143.1 GCA_020434415.1 Bdellovibrionales bacterium | reverse complement strand
AAACCGGTTCGGAAGCAGCACGACCGAGTGTCCGGCCAGTCCATGAGAGAACGGCTTGTACAACGCGCCTCCGCTTCCATCTGAAAAAGATATGGTTTCATCACAGGCGCTACTGGTCGGAGCTCCGCAGTAAAGACCTACCGGCGAACCGCTGCCGGGCGCCTGCGGGTGAGTAATCACCTGCTGCGCTCCGTCAGCACGAAATACCGTGATGGTGCCTCGCTGATAGGTTGCAAAGTCAGCCTTGGTCAACCCGTTGAAGTAGCCGACACATGGGGTCCCCGCACCGAGGGCGTAGGTTTGCGCTCCCGCTTCCGTGAGCGCGAAGCCCAGTTGCGATCCGCTCACCGAACGCACGACCACGGGATCGGCGGTGCCGTTCCCGTCGAAATCGATCGGATGAAGAGCGGTATCGCCCGGAAGACCGAACGCTGCCAGTTGTCGCACCTGACCACTTTGCGGTGCATACTCGAACCACAATAGTTGCCCGCCCTGTTCTTGAGCGACTACCAGCTCATCACAGGTATCTCCGTTCGTATCGGCGACAAAGACAGCATCGCTCGGCAAACCGAACGTAGTGGAACCGACAAAGTCACCACTGAACTGAAGCGCAGCCAGGCGCCAATACCAGGTGCGATCCGCCGCGCCCGCGCGGCTGACAATCAGATCGTCCTTCCCGTCGCAGTCCAAGTCGCCGAACAGCGGGGTATCACCCGCGAGTCCGAACTGACTTACCACCAACGCATCACCGGTAGACAACGCGAGATACCAATCGAGGAACCCGCTACTGGAACGTACAACCGCCGGCTGCTTTACCAGGTCTCCTTCGACATCGGCCACAGCCGCTTGGTCGCTGGAGAGGCCAAATAAAAAGCGGATCAGATTACCGTCAAGCAACAGCACGTTCCAGAGGCTGAAGCCGGAAGCGTTTTGTACAATCGGCAGATCCGAGCGTCGGTCGCGGTTAAAGTCATTTGGCGTGGTGCCCTGGACAAACAATGCGCGAACCAGCGGCAAAGAAGCCAAGCGGTAGACAAACCCCGGTCCGTCAATTTGCGGGAAATCCCCCACTTCCGAGCGAACGAAGAATGCACCGAGAGCGGCGCGAAAGATTACGAAACTGAGATTGCCGTTTCCGATGGTATCAAGCACCGCAGCGAAATCCCCCGGAAGACCGAACGGAAACACCAGATCGCCGCCGGTAAACGGCGCTAGACGAACGATGAAAAGACTTTCGGTGGAACCATCCTGCAGGGGACGGAAGAGCACCAGGTCGTCGCCGCCCTGCCCGTCGAAATTTCGAACTAGTGGAACGTCACCCGAGAGGCCGAATACTACCTCCACTCGCTCACCGCGCTGCGTAGAGGGGCGATAGGTCCAGGTGCCGCTACGAAATGTTCCGGGATCAGCCACTCCGTCCCCGTCAAAATCCCCGACAACTGGAATGCTTCCGACGCTGCCCATGGAAAACTGCTCGGTCTCGTCCGTGTCCGCACAGTTGCGGATGGTCCAGGTGGCAAGACGAGGATTGTAAAGCGCCAAATCGTCGCAGGTATTTCCGAAGAAATTGGCCGCGACCGGAAAATCTCCGGGCCGTACAGTGCCGAGGGATTCCGTCGTTATCGACTCACCGCCAATCGCCCATTCACCCGTACTGCGGTTGAAGCTTGCAGCAACCAGATCACCATCATTGCCGACGCGTAGCGGCACCGGCGTGTTCCCGCGCACACCGACGCTTCGTTCCGAAACGTCTCCAGTAGAACTCGAGCGGATCGAAAATGCGGCATTCGTCGGGTTGTAGAGGACAAGGTCTTCCTTGCCGTCTCCGTCGAAATCCTGCGCCGGCTCGGCCGATGCGGTACGCAGCGGCAACGCTGCAAACAGCAGCACTACAATTGCCGCTGCAATGGAAATAGAAAATCGGGTGAAATGCGTTATCCGTTTGCCCATAGTCCCCTCTTAGCTGCAAGTGTCAGTGCGCAACGACGGATCACGCACCAGGATGAGCGCCGTCGTGAACACCAGAAAATGGCATGGACTAAAAGCGAGGGCAAACTGTTGGCGACACCCAAAAACCGTGCTGATTAGACCCTTTTACGGCGCTTCAGCAACACATTATCGCTCGCGATCTCCGAGCAGACCGAAGCGCATCAGGTAGTAGAGGAGCGTGAGTACGGCTGTGATGGTCGCCGCAACGTAGGTCATCGCGGCGGCATTAAGCACTTTGCCTACGGTTTTATCTTCGGCCGGCGATACAATTCCGCGACGTAAAAGAATCGCACGCGCTCGAGAACTGGCATCGAACTCGACCGGGAGGTTCACTAGCTGAAAGAAGACGACCGTCGAATACAAGAAAATACCGGCGAGAATCAGATTGAAGCTACTCATCATTGCGCCGAGGAACAAAAGGAACCACGACGCATTGGAGCCGAATGATGCCATCGGCACTACCGCGTTACGAACGACCAAGGGAGCGTACCGCTGAGCATGCTGCACAGCGTGCCCGACTTCATGTGCAGCGATGCCAAGCGCTGCGAGCGAGCGTCCATTGTATACGTCGTCGCTGAGACGAAGCACCTTATGGCGCGGGTCATAATGGTCACCAAGGAAACCCTCTGCTCGCTCGATTCCCACATCCGAGATGCCTTCCGCTGCGAGGATCTGCTGGGCCACTTGAGCACCACTCAATCGACTAGCTGCCGCTATCTGATGCGCTTCATTGAACGTAGAACGGACCCGCAATTGCGCCCATCCGGCAAGCGCAATGGCGGGCAGCAGAAACAGAAAATACATCGGGTCGAAGTGGAACATGGTTTACCTACCTCCTGCGATATCCATGATCGCTGACAGCACGTCTATTTTGACTGAATCGCCTGACATAGCATTCAAAACCTAACCACGATACAGTGGTGTTGCCACTGCTTAGGTCGTGCGAGCTGCATTTTTTTGACGAAGGTCATCCCGGAGGGCGTGTAAAGGCCCCAGCGCCAGCCTATCGCGCTCGTCGGGGCTAGCCTAATCGTCGGGTCGATCTGTTGATGGGCCGATGCGTTGATGGGCCATACTCATTATAATGACTGACAATCCGTTTCATTTCGACGCAGCAGCAGCCTTACCCGAGCAGGTGCGATTCGGCACCAGCTCATGGAACTACCCCGGGTGGCAAGGTACGGTGTACCGGAAACAGTATCGCAGTGAGCGAGACTTCAACCAAAATTGCCTCGCAGAGTATGCGCAGTTCCCTTGGTTTCGAACCGTCGGCATAGACAGCTCGTTTTACCGGCCTTCTTCCAAAGCGCTGCTCTCTCGCTATGCCGCTCAGGTACCGCCGAGATTCCAATGGATATCCAAGGTGTGGGAGGAAATAACAATTCCAGTTTACGCCAAGCATCGGCGTTATGGGACCAAGGCCGGCTTGGCAAATCCGAATTTCTTGAACGCCGAGCTGTTTATCGAATCGGTGCTCGCTCCTTACGAAGATGAAGCTATACGTCGGCACTGCGGACCCTTCGTCTTCCAATTTCAGGCCCTGCGGAAAGAATGGACCGACGCCCCATCCCGCTTTCTCGAACAGCTCGACGCTTTTCTCGCGCGGCTGCCGAAACACTTCCTCTATGCCACCGAGGTCCGTAACGAAGAGCTCCTTTCCTCCGACTACTTCGCGCTGCTCAATCGACACGGCGCCACGCATTGCTTCAATCACTGGACGCAGATGCCGCCCCTGCGCAAGCAAATGCAGGCTGGTGCGGCAGCGGGCGGTTTGACCGCTCCGTTCTACGTTTGTCGATTGCTGACGCCACTGGGCGTCTCCTACCAACAAGCGGTAGAGCGCTTTCAACCCTACAACTCGTTGCAAGAGCCAAATCAAGCGCTTCGACAGGATGTGGTCACGTTCGCGCGACGGGCCGTCGAACGCAACGTTCCCGCTTTTGTGGTCGTCAACAATCGGTGCGAAGGATATGCGCCCGGTACTATCGATGCGATTGGAAACGAAATAGTCATGCGGATGGCTGCAGACGAGGTCGGCACACCTACATAACATGCTGTAATAACTGGGCGTGTCAGCAGACGTAAAAAGAGCGGACACGTTGCTCCGAGCCGGGGCGGCATGGCAGTATCAGGCGTTCGTTCGGAACCCTCCTGCAGCAGAATGTTCTGCGATTGGAAGTTCTCTCCACCTCTGTCCGGGTAGGTCGTACACGCGTCTTAATTTGGTTTTTACCAATCCCTACTGCCTCATTCCCGTTCCGCGCCCAAGAAAGGACTACCATGAAAGTCACAGTAAGACGCCTCGCACGGTATCTGGGCCTGTTGCTTCAGTACCGTTCAGCGATGCCGCCCCGCGAGATGGAGCAAATCCCCGACGACGTGCTTAGCGATTGTCTCCAAGCGCAGGGGTTTCCCTGCTCGAATCAGAGAGAGCTGCAAGAAAGCTACGATGCAGAACGCGAGCGACGCCTCGCTCGACCACTCCGAGCGCACTACGAGACTGCCCCTGTGGAAGTCTTTCGCACGGTAGCAAGGCTCCCCGGGGCCGGCCCCTATCGCTGTTGGATCACACGCTCCGGCGGTGACGAGGACGCCCTTCCGATAGAGCTTCAACCGACTCCGGGGAAAGCCATAGTGTCGCCTAAGGGGATTTCTTATCGGCGCTATACCTTGGAGTTTACCGGTATCGTGTCGCCGGCATTCAACGACTTCTCGGTCCGCTTCGAGTCAATCGAAACGGGTGCGGTGACTCTCTGCGACACCCGCATTACTGCCGCTCCGGATCGCTTCTACCAACCGACGACAGAGCTGGTCGGAATAAATCCGCTGATTCAGAACCTCTCGTCACGCCATCCGGACTACTGGGGTCACGGCACCTTCGGTGACGCACGGCGTGCGATGGATGAGGTCAAACGCTGCGGCGGCAACTTCATTTCGCTTGGTCCGTTGTATAAGTTCGATGATCCGGCGCACTTCATCTCGCGTTCCCCGTTCAATCCCATATCGAGGGTGCTACTTGCTCATCAGGCTATCGACCACGCCGCTGCCATTCGCGAGCTAGGCCTCTCGAACGCGCAAGCGTTGATTGATTCGCATGAAGCACGTGAACGGATCAACCGCTATCGAAATGCTTCGATATTGATGGCGGACGACCGAGCTGATTGGATCATCGAAGTGCTCGCCGTGATGTGGGAGGACTTCAAGCAGATTCATCTGAGCGAGGGACAGTCGACATCGATTGGGACTGACTATCGTGCATTTGTCGAGTCTTTTCGCTCGAAGCTGCAGCAGTCTGTCGAGTTTCTCGTCCTTCGCGAGTCGTTCTTCCCTTGGGGAACAAGCGGCGACGGTTGGAACTGGGAAACCTGGCCTCCGGAATTCCAAGATCCACACTCGCCGGAGGTCACTCGCTTCGCAGAGGTGCACGAGGATCGGATTGCTTACCACTACTTCTTGGAGTGGCTGACCAGGAGGCAACTCGCCGCACTCAAGTCGTATGGCGACTCCATCGGCGTAGGCATCATGATGAACCTGCCGGTCGGACTGGCAGAACGTTCAGCAGAGACTTGGCACTCACGCGCTTTGCTTTTGTGGTCGCACTTGCTCGGTTGTCCGCGGGACCTGCTCGAGCCGCTCGCTCAGGCATGGGGATTTCCGCCCTTCAACCCCCAGGCGCTCTTCGACGCTCAGCTTAGACCCTTCGTCGAGGCCCTGGAAGCCACGGTGCAGTTCGGCTCCGGTGTCGAGATTGACCATGGCATGTTCCTCGAACGGATGTGGGTCTACCTGAAGCGCGATCGCAATCCGCTTCGTGGCGTCTACATCCGCATGCCGCTGCGTCACCTGCTGCGAGCTATTTCTGTCCTCAGTCACCAGCACAAGTTCTTCGTTGCTCCGGAACTTATCGGCACGAAATCCGATACGATCGACGGCGTGATGAATGGCTGGGGCGCCTACAGTCTGAGACAGCATCGCTTCGAAATGCACGATGACGGGACTTTTCTTCAACCAGGTGAGTTTCCGGAAAGCAGCTTCTTCTTCGGAAGCTGCCACAATCACTTCCCTGAGCTCGCATGGCTCTTCGGCTATGACTTGGCGCAGAGCGTCAGGTTCCGACCGAAGAACGCCGACAACATCCCGACGGATTGGCGAAACCGGAAGCAGCAGCTCAGGAGCTATCTGGGAATGCTTGCAGCCGGCAACTTCATTTCCGCCGACGATGCAGATTCGATGCTGCGTTTGATTCTATCATTCGATGGAAAACTTCCTCAGGTGACGGAGAGCGACTTGGAAGCGCTTCGTCTGAATCAGCTGGTTCGAAGCGTCATCCTGGCCTCGCACAGGGCACGGGCGGCATCTCCGGCAGGCATCAAGGTCGTCGACGTTCGAGAAGCGAGCCTCGATTACCGGGCCGACAACATGCCCGGCGTCTCTGTTTCTGAGGCTTGCTGCTGGCAGTATCCGCTCCCGCCGGTCGAAGACTGGGCGGACGGACCGATTGGCGACGCAATTCGCGCAAGCCGTCGGACAACTGCTTGAGATTCGACAGTGCCGTCGGGATAGCTCGAGGAGGTTTGTGCTCAGGTACTCTGCGTACGACCTCCTCGGGCCTCCCCGAAATTGGTGACAGAGACCATTATTCCTATTTTCCGATTTGCGCTTTATTACTGAAGCTCGCCCTCACTCGAAATTTGGAATAATGGTCTCTGTCACCAATTTCTATAAGGAACACGACTACGAACACCAAACACATCGGAAAACTTCTTGGGGAATATGCGGCACTTGCAGAGCTGGCAGGTGAAAACGTCTTCAAGATTCGAGCGCTTTCGAACGCCGCTTCCTACCTCAAGAAGCTCGAGCGAGATGCTGAGGTGTTTCTTGCCGAGCTTGAAGGTGCCGGAATCTCGGGCTTTGGGAGCGACCTGCGGAAGCAGATTCGTGAGTTAGTTCAGACGGGCTCGTTAGCCGGACTCGAAAAGCTGCGCGCGCAGTATCCCGCGGGGCTTCTCGACGTGCTCCGCCTACCCGGTATCGGCGCGAAGAAAGTGAAAGCGCTTTTCGAGGAACTGGGCGTATCGAGCATTCCTGAGCTCAAGACAGCCTGCAAGGCTCATCGTGTGGCATCGCTCAAGGGCTTTGGAGCGAAGACCGAGGCCAAGCTGCTGGGCTCGATTGAGGTGCTGGAAGGCTACCTAGGAAAGCTCCGACTCGACATCGCTACAGAAATGGCTGACGAGCTGATCGATACTTGGTCGGCACAGCTCCCTGAGGCGCAGTTTCTCACTGCCGGTGGGCTGCGACGGTCATCGGAGGTGATCGATGAGCTCGTGCTGATCGGAGTGAGCGAAGATCCTGACGTGCTCTTGGCAACCGTCATCAAACAGCCGCTTTGGCTCACGGAACTCGCGCGAGAACAACACAGCGTTAAAGCGATGACCCCCTACGGCGCATCGTTTCGTCTCGTCGCGGTTCCTCCGGAGTCAACAGCCACCACACTCCTTTTTGAAACCGGTAGCGATGCCTCCGTGCACGCTCTGCAAGAACGTGCTTCGACGCAGGGCGCCGCATTGACAGCCGCCGGCTTCGCCCACCCCAAGCAGCAATCACCGGCAGTCGACGAGCAGACAATCTACAACGCCCTCGAGCTTTCTTACGTCGAACCGGAACGCCGCGAAGCGGAGCTTGCGCCTCTCTCAACACCGCCTCGGTTACTCTCACTCGCAGATATTCGCGGGGTGCTCCATTGCCATTCGACCTATTCCGACGGCATTCACAGTTTGGCTGAACTGGCAGCAGCGGCAAAGACTCGCGGCTACGCCTACCTTGGTGTCACAGACCACTCCAAAAGTGCCGGCTACGCCGGAGGCCTCAAAGAAGATGCAATCAAGCGTCAGCATGAGGAAATTGACCGACTGAACGAAACGCTCGCTCCCTTTCGCATCTTCAAGGGGATAGAGTCGGATATCCTGGCGGATGGCTCCCTTGATTACTCCGAAAGTGTCCTCGCCACATTCGATTTCGTTATCGCCTCGGTCCACGGGCAACTCAACCTTGACGGCAAAAAGATGACTGAGCGCATAGTGCGCGCGCTGGAGAATCCGTATACGACGATTTTGGGACACCTCAGCGGAAGATTACTGCTTCGCCGCGAAGGATATCCGCTCGACATCCCCACGGTGTTGGAAGTCGCCGCGAGAGAAGGGGTTGCGGTCGAGCTGAACGCCAATCCAAGCCGACTGGAGCTTGATTGGCGCTGGCACCAACGAGCGATTGACTTGGGGATTCGCATCCCGGTATGCCCGGATGCTCACTCGGTCGACCAATTCGATTACCTGCGCTATGGAGTGGCTATCGCGCGCAAAGGCGGACTTACTCCTGCCGATGTTCCCTGTGCTTGGGAGGTCGACAAACTGGAGGCTTTTTTCCAATCCAGACGGAGGAAATCATGAGCATGAGTGAAACCGAACCGCAGGAAGTACTCGAACAGCTTGATGCCGTGCATCACGTAGCGTTGCCCGTGCACGATCTGGATCAGTCGGTGCACTGGTATCGCACGAGCTTCTGTTGCCAAGAAGTCTACCGCGATCGCACCCAGGCAATTCTGCAGTTCGCGAACCTTCGCCTTGTGCTCGTGCTCCCCAGTCAGCAACGGCTTCACCTCGCCTTTGTCAAACCGGACGCAGCAGAGTTCGGCCGCATCAAGGAACAGTCCGACGGAGTGCACTCCACCATGGTCTCCGATCCGTCGGGCCACATTGTCGAACTTGTGCTGCCCGAGGAAGCTGCATGATCGTCTGCATCAGCGGCGCCAGCGGCCTGATTGGCACCGCGCTCACCTCGGAACTCCGCCACCGCGGAGCGACAGTACGTTGCCTCGTGCGGGGCACGCCGAATGGAGAAGACGAGTTTGAATGGCTCCCAAGCGAAGACCGGCTCGACCAGCGTGCGATCGAGGGTGTCGATGCGGTCGTTCATTTGGCAGGCGAAAGCATTGCCGGTCTTTACTGGAGCACTAGCAAAAAGCAGCGAATCCTGGAAAGTCGCGTGCGAAGTACACACCTGCTTGCCACTGCCCTGGCGAACGCGAAGCAAAAACCGAAGGTGTTTTTGTCTGCATCCGCCGTCGGCTACTACGGGAGTCGCGATGCTGAAGAAGTGAACGAGACGTCGACCTCAGGCGACAACTTTCTCGCTGAGGTGTGCCGCCAATGGGAGGCCGCGGCGGCTCCGGCACGCGCCGCAGGCATTCGCGTGGTGCACCCGCGAACCGGCATCGTGCTGACAAAGAAAGGCGGCGCTCTGAAACAGATGCTGCTGCCGTTTCGCCTCGGGCTGGGCGGAAGGCTTGGAAGCGGGGCGCAGTACGTTTCTTGGATCACGCTGGACGACGAAGTCGCT
>JAGRAW010000142.1 GCA_020434415.1 Bdellovibrionales bacterium | reverse complement strand
CGTGCCGGTGACGCCGTCGCTCAGCGCGTTGCTCAGGCGGTGGAAGGGCTCGAACACCTTGGCCCGCGCCGCCTTGGGGATGCCCGGCCCGTGATCGCGCACGGTCAGCGTCGTCACCCCGCCGGCTTGCCGCGTCATCAGGTCCACCGGGCGCCCGGCGGCGTACTTCTCGACGTTGCTCAGCAGGTTGCCCAGCATCTGGCCCAGCGCGTCGGCGTCCACCCGCACCGTCGCGCCCGCCGACAGGTCGAGCTGCGGCGAGACGCCCGCCGCCGCCAGCGAGGGCGCGAACTGATCGAGCGTCTGCCGCACCACGTCGTCGACCACCGCCGGCGCCTTGCGCACGCTCAGCTGCTCGCGCTGATGCCGCGCGAAGCTGAGGATGTTCGCGATCAGCCGGCTCAGCCGCTGGCTCTCGCTGACGATGATGCCCACGTAGCGCTCGGCGCGGTCGTCGGTGTCGGCCAGCTCGTCCTCGAGCAGCTCCGCATACATCCTGATGTTCGTCAGCGGAGTCTTCAGCTCGTGCGAGACCTGGTTGACGAAATTTACGCGCTGAGAAGCCTCTCGTAGCTCCCGGTTTTGCTCTCGATAGAAGTACACCGCCAGAAGCACCAACGTTAGAATAAGAAAAGCCACCCCCGGTACGACGGAAAACAGCACGGAATCGGAAATCGGCCGCTCGAGCACGTTAGGAGGTGCATAATACAGGAGTCGCCAGCCGTAGAGCGGCGGATTCAGCAGCGGCACTGCCACCGTCGGCTGTAGATGCGGGGAAAGAGTCGCCGGTCCCCATTGATAGATAACATCCCGGTTGTCATCCTGCAGCACAACCACACCTCCGTCGACGACCGTGTCCGAAGTGAGCTGGTCAGGAAGTTGGCCGATCACATCCGCTAGAAAGCGAATGCGGTTAAACTCGACACCGAACAGGAGCGCGCCTGCCGGTCTAAAATAGAGAGTTCGGATCTCGTTCCCCCAATAGTACTTGTACCAACCGGCAGCCTTCGAATCGAATTCAGTTTGGCCGTCTGCCCCTTGAAGGCGAAACCAGATGTCGCGTTTCGACCAAATGTTCGCCGTCCGTTCCAGAAATCGTCGTTCTTCCTCCCCGGCTGCTCCGACCTTGAGATCCGGGTAGACAAGGCGCCCCTGTTCATCAAGCACGAAAATAGCTTCGATGTAGCCGTTTTCTCGGGTGAGCGCGTGCAACGTTTCGGGTTCGGTGGGCATGCCTCGTAGAAGGGCGTCAAGCTCGCTCTCTCTTGTCCGCACTAGCTCCTCGATCCCCCGCTTATAGGTGCGGAGGTGCTCCAGAAAAAGATTGCGGTATTGGGTACGAAGCACGGTCGCTTCATCTTGCGCTAGCTCCACCCCCAAAAAGCAAAGTGCGGCAATGGGCAACACGACCAATAAGCTGAAGCTGAACCACAAGCGTGGCTTCATCAGAAAGGCTCCGTGGTTCCGGATAAGGGGTAATGAAACATGGTCTTCACTTCTTCGAGTCGGCCGGTCCTCGGGTTACGGAACGTTCCGATCGCTTCGACCAACACACCCCCCGGCTCAAAGTGCTTCTGATCCCGACGCAACAGAAAGCCGACTTTTTCGGCTTTGCCGACCTGGAGCGTGCCCACAGCCACCGTCAACGCAGAGCTTGCAGCGGCAGCGGACTCTGCCGCGACGAGAGAGCCGAACGTTGAATCGCCAAAGTTCAGCGTCAATTCAAAATCAATCGCTCCGGTTCGAAAAAGCGCCTCTACCTCCGACTGGATGACTGATGCGATACCTTCAGGAGTAGCAGCCGCATAGCTTCGACCACCGCCTGTTCGAGCCAGCTCGAGCATCAATTCAGCGTTGAATGAATCACCGACACCGATTGTCGAAATGCCGATCCCGCTCTTCCTCAGCGAGACCGACAGTCTTCCAAGCTGAGCCGGAGAGTTTGGCCCGATGTCGGCGTGGCTATCGCTCAGCAACACGAGGTGACTCAGTCGCTCTTCGTGAGCATGGCGGCGCAGCTGCTCCGCCCCCTTGGCGAGGCCGGCAAACAGCGCCGTACCACCTCCTGCAGTCAACGTATCGATTGCCTGCTCGATACGCACACGCTCCTTGACCAATACCGGCGGCAAGATGGTTGCGACCATGCTTGAGAATGACACGATGCAGACGACGTCGTCGGGACGCAGTTGTGCAATCGCCGCTCTCAACGCAACTTTAGTGCCGAGCAGCGGAGCTCCCTCCATCGAGGCGGATGTATCGATTAGAAAACAAAGATTCAGCCGGGGCGGTCCGGGGTGACCGCCCTCGGCCTGGGTTAAGGAAATGCCGATTTCCAAGGGAAGCGCCTGTTCTTTCTCGAGGGAACGAAAAGGGGCTAGAGTCTTTAGGGAAAGCTCGACCTGGTTCGCAAAAGCTGGGGCAGAGGGGAACCAGACGGCTAAGAGAAAGAACAGCGCACACTTCCCAATTGAAAATCGGTGCATAACCTTTCCGAATCCGCGGTGAAATCTGCGCTTATATTGTCACGCTTGTTTTCTTCACGCAGGCACTCTTGGAATCCCGGAGCAGTTATGCAACTCGACGATCCAACGCCTAGCCACTGTAGCAGCGGCCCCGGACAGAGTGGTGAATTAGCAGTAAAAGATTGTCAAAAACTCGTCAAAAACCGGCAAGATCTTTATTTCATCTGCTGAGAAGCCAATGCAAAGACCGCCATGCACTTGATACTCCTAGAGAAATGATGTAATTTTAACCCCTTGCATCGGTTGATGAAAAGGCGCGGGAGGAGAAGTAGAAAATGAAAATCTCCGGTTCTGAGGCTCTGTGGCGGGCACTGCTCAATGAGGGCGTAGATACCGTGTTTGGCTATCCCGGCGGCGCGATAATGCCGGTGTATGATGCTCTGTACGATTTTCAAGACTCGGTCCGACACATTCTAGTTCGACACGAGCAAGGTGCCGCCCACGCCGCTCAAGGGTACGCAAGGGTGACCGGTCGGGCCGGCGTTGCGATGGCAACCTCCGGACCAGGAGCGACCAACTTGGTCACGGGTATCGCAGACGCTCTGATGGATTCGGTGCCTCTGGTATGCATTACGGGGCAGGTCTTCGCCAATCTCCTTGGAACTGACGCCTTCCAAGAAACTGACGTGATCGGCGTGACCATTCCGATCACGAAATGGAATTATCAGGTCACCAAGGCGGAAGAGATTCCCGAAGCAATCGCGAAAGCCTTTTACATCGCCCAGAAAGGCCGCCCCGGCCCCGTGTTGGTCGATATTACCAAGAACGCTCAGGTAGAGCTGTTCGAGTATCAGCCGCGAAAGGTCGACAACCTGCCCAACTTCTTCCCTCGGCCGGCACTGAAGGAATCGGCGATTGCCCAGGCAGTCGAAATCATCAATGCTTCGAAGCAGCCGCTCATTCTGTGCGGTCACGGAGTGCTCATCTCAGGGTGTGAGCAAGAGCTTCAGCAACTAGCCGAACGCGCAGATATTCCGATAGCGTGCACACTCCACGGACTTTCCTCAATCCCCAGCACCTTCCCGCAATACGTCGGCATGTTGGGCATGCACGGCAATTACGGTCCCAATCGACTGACCAACAAGGCAGATGTCATCATCGCGGTGGGAATGCGGTTTGACGACCGAGTGACCGGCAAACTCTCGACGTATGCGACGGAAGCGAAGGTCATCCATATCGATATCGATGCCGCCGAGCTCAACAAGAACGTCCGCGCTCTGGTTGGAATAAATGCCGACGCGAAGGAAGCGCTGCAGGCGATCCTCCCCGGCGTGGCGCGTGCACAACGGCCCGCCTGGTTCGCCCAGTTCGCGGAATGTCACGAAAAGGAATACGCCACAGTCATCGAAAGAGAGATCTTACCGAGCGAAGGTGAGCTGAAAATGGCTGAAGTGATTCATCAGCTATCCGAGCTCACGGCAGGTGAAGCGATTGTCGTGGGCGACGTCGGTCAGCATCAAATGATTAGCGCACGCTACTATCGTTTTGCGAAGCCGCATAGTTGGATCACCTCAGGCGGTCTGGGAACGATGGGATTTGCGCTTCCCGCAGCGATGGGCGCAAAGGTTGCAGCACCGGAACGCGAGGTCATCGCCGTTATCGGGGACGGTTGTTTTCAGATGACGATTCAGGAGCTCGGCACCATCGCCCAAGAAAACCTTGGCGTCAAAGCCGTCATCCTCAACAACAACTTCCTCGGCATGGTCCGGCAGTGGCAAGAACTGTTCTTCGATCGGCGGTATTCATTCGTCGAGATGAAGAATCCGGATTTTGTCGCCATCTCGAAAGGGTTTGGCATCACAGCAGAGCGCGTTAGCGAGCGTTCGGAACTGACAGCGGCGCTACGCCGTATGCTCGAAACGGACGGCCCCTACGTTCTTGAAGTAATGGTAGAAAAGGAAGACAACGTGTTTCCGATGGTCCCAGCCGGAGCCTGTGTCTCAGACGTACGATTGGAGTAGCGTGGTGGAACGAATCTATACTCTTTCGGCTTTTACCGAGAATCACCCCGGCGTGCTCCATCGATTGACGAGCGTTCTCACTCGCCGAAAATTGAATATCGAAAGCCTCACCGTCTCGGAGACCGAGACGAAGGGCATATCCCGGTTTACTATCGTCATTCGTACGTCACCGGAGCTGATGAAGAAGGTGACGAAGGCAATTGATCGCACGATAGAAGTGGTCGAGGTCTATGCGAGCGAGAACCATGAACTACTGTTCAAAGAAATCGCCTTCTACCGTGTACGAACAGAGGATCGTTCGAAACGGCCGACCATCGAGGAGCACGCCCACCGGTATGGCGGGGTTGTCACCTATGCCGATGACAATTCGCTGGTAATCGAAAAGACCGGATCCGAAGACGATGTCGATTCTCTTTATCGTCTGCTGGAACCGTTCGGTATTTTGGAATTTGTCCGCTCGGGACGCATTGCCATCCGGAAACAGGCTCGAGATCACTGCGAACTGTTCGGTGACACCGAAGAGTAGACTGTAGCGCTTCAACAGCGCTAGGGCCTGTCGGAAAACGCGGTTTTTGGCGGGACCTACGAGCGAAGCTCGCTTGAACGCCCAACACGGCCCGGGACGGGCTCAGGAAGGAAATCTATCCTCGAAACGAGTCAGTTACTCTACGCTCTTCTTTACTACGAACGAAGACTTCGCCTTCAAGAATTTGGAAACAAATAAAAAAGCCGGAGTGGTCTTCCGACCGCTCCGGCTTTACTTAGTCGACAGTCAGAGCAGTTGGCTGCTACTGAGCTCGCCGACGAACCACCGCTCCACCGAGCAACCCGCTAGCGAGCAACCCGAGCGTGAACGGCTCCGGAATCTCGCCCGGAGGAGTAGGACGCGACATCTCGGTCAGGTAGAAGCGAGGATCGGTATGCACATCCCAGCCCTGGCCCCATACGCCCACCCAGCTTTGAAAAATAAGCCGGCCGTTATCTTCGAAAATAAACGGGTTCATCCCGGTCGAGAAAACCATGTAATCGCCCGCGGCGAACGGTCGCGCTCCCCGACCCGCGCCAATGGAGGTATTGTTCGGAATGGTGAACAGACCGATCTGCGTTCGTCCATCCTTTACCGTCGCGCCCGGAGCATAATCGAGCTCTACCTTCGAGTTAGCTCTTGCCAACTCGACGGCACCGTTCACTTCGGTAGCGTTTCGCGGATTGGCTTCACCAAGCAGATACGAAAGCTCAAACACCGAGCCTTGGCCAAGGTTGGTCGTAAACGAGGCGTCAATCGTCAGCCGATCGGTCGCCGAATCATAGAAAAGAAACGAACCGTCTTGGAACGTCGCCGTTCCAAAAGGATTCCATACGAAGCTGCCGGTCAAGGCATACCTCGTGTCGTACTTGAACGACAGCGCATGCGCACTTGCCGGCACTACTGCGGCGGCTACTGCGAATGCAATTGCTAACAAACGATACTTCATCTCATCCTCCGTCCTGTGGAACACATAACTCACACGAAAAGCATATTTCCGCGTAGAGTAATGTTGCGTCCCGCACGGTAGCCGCAACATTGCTCAGGCCACCCAATTACCATCAAACCAGGAAAATTTCTACTGCTAATCCCTAAGCTTTTTCCGCAGTCATTCCGGGCCATTATCTTCTAGAACAAGGGATAAGTCATGCTTAGGTGGAGCCGGCGTAGCCAATTCTCGAGCATCGAAGGTCCGACTTGAACACGTGAGGCTTGTAGATCGAAGTGCCTGACAGCATCCGCACGCACTCTTGCAGAGCTTCCGTAACGGCAGGATGAGGATGCATCAGCTCCCCTAAATCGGCAGCGGGTCGCTGTAATTGAATGACCAGTGATGCGGCTTCGATCATCGTCGAAGCATGCACTCCGAGAGCTCGCATCCCGAGCATCAGATGTGGCTCCTCGTCGGTCACCAACAGCTTGACGAAACCATCGGTTGCTCGCATGGCGATCGCTCGGTTCACCAATCCGAGACCATAGGTGGCGACACGATATGGTATCTTTTGCGCCTGAGCCTCCTGTTCGTTAAGTCCGATAGCAGCGACTTCCGGATCGAGAAACATGATGGTCGAGACGTTGTCGTAGCGTAGCTGTCTTCCGGGAACGCCATACATTTGTTCGACCACATACCGTCCTTCGATTTCACCGATACTGACCAGAGCGATATCGAGCGTGACATCCCCCACCGCATAGATGTGATCCACACTGCTCGTCCCGGCGTTTGTCACGATATGACCGCCCTTGCTTACCTCGACGCCGGCAGCAGCAAGTCCCAGATCTTCGGTGTTCGGAACTCTTCCTACGGAAATAAGAGCATGAGATGTCGTAATTGTTTCCTGTCCCCCGGTTGGGTGTTCGATGGTGTACTGCACGCCACCGTCAACGGAACGCAATTCTTTCAAGGCCGCTCGATGATGGATGGTAACGCCTTTGGCCTCCAGATTCTTCGCGCAAATTCTGGCGATATCTTCGTCTTCAAACGGCAAAATGCGATCAGCGCGATCGATCAAATAGACTTTCGTCTGTCCGTAGTTCGCAAAGATCGTGGCGAACTCGCAACCGATGACACCGGCACCGAGAATCACCATGCTCTTCGGGAACGATTCGAGACGCGAAATGTGGTCGGAGGTGAGGATGGTGGTCCCGTTCACCTCGATCTCCGGCAGACTGCGCGGACGACTCCCGGTGGCAATGATGAAGCGTTCAGCCGAAATTTCCCGCGCCTGCCCCGCCTCGGCAGCTTCGATGTGTACTCGATGGGAATCTACGAAGCGTGCTTGTCCGTGAAGCAGCGTGATAGATCCGGGGAAGCCGGTGCGCGGATGCTCGAGCTCGATCAGCTGTCGTCGCATTTGATCGACTTTCTCTCCTACTGCCCGGCTCACCGTGTCGATCACGGTACGGTATTCCAGCTGAACGTTCTCGGCATGGTAGCCGCGATCAGTCCTGACTGCATTGAGATAATCTCGCGAAAGCTCCCAAAGTGTCTTCGAGCTGAGCGCACCGTGATGCAGTCCCGCGCCGCCGATGAGTGAGCGTTCGATGAGACAGACTCGCTTCCCGAAATCCCAGGCTCGCATCGCGGCCGCGAACCCTGCCGGTCCCGCTCCAATGACGCACAGATCAAAATCGGCTTGATTCAACGGTTTTCTCCTTCTGCTGACAGTAAGTGTTCGCCGACCGTGGCCTTGCTCCATTCAGCTGGAACTGGCGACGGTAGTTTCCAGCACTGTATAGAAGCCCTAGCCTTCACGCAAAACGGGTCTTCGGAAGAAATCTTGGGTACTGACCGAATTGCGTGGAGGATTCACCCTTAAGACGAAGGTTGCCGGTACCCGAAATCGGAGCGACTATACAGCCGGGCTGGACGTTCAAGTGCACGTTCACGCCCACGGGGAGAAGAGCGGAGGAAAATGAATGGCGCAATAGTAGCGGAACATCTTTTCCTTCGCAGGCGTTAGACCGCCCTCCCCATAGATTCTCTTGAAGAGCACCAAAATTGCCGTTTTCACAATGATGTCGAGAAGTATACCATCAGCTTGACCATCAGACCTTGCTCGTTACCTCCACCGCAGAGACACCGCAGAGACACCGCATGTACCGACTAGTCGACTTCAAAACCCAGAAACCGGTTGAACCAACAGACCTTGTCTTCACCGGTCGCGAAGGACCTTGGGAAGTGTTGATGGACTTGGACACGGTCCGCCAGCGGATTAACCTCGACTACTTTCGAAAGTCCCCGCCCTTCGTCTCGAAATACTTGCCGTTTATGCCGGTCAAAGATTACAGCCGCTTCGTCTCGTTGGGAGAAGGCGCGACACCGCTGATACAGAGCGGCACCTTAGGAAGAGAGTTGGGCATCGAGCTGTATTTCAAACTGGAGAATCAAAACCCTACCGGCAGCTTCAAAGACCGCGGATCGGCGGTCGAGGTGACATTGGCTCGAGAAATGGGCGCACCGGGGATTGCCGTGGCATCAACGGGCAACATGGCGGCATCGTGCTCCTGTTACGCCGCAGCCGCTCATATTCCTTGTTTCGTATTCGCTCCGGAAGACACGCCGCCAAGCAAGCTGGCCCAGGTCATTTCCTACGGCGGACGGATTGTGCAGGTAAAGGGTAGCTACGGCGATGCGGCAAGACTGGCCGAAGAGTCAGCACGACAGCTCGGTTTCTACCTCGCGGGAGATTATGCCTTTCGGATTGAAGGCCACAAGACAGCCGCCTTCGAACTGATTGAACAACTGTACTTTCGTCCCCCGCACTTGGTCGTAGTGCCCATGGGCTGCGGCACCAACCTCGCCTCATACTACAAGGGATTTATCGAGTATCAATCCCTGGGCCTGCTGAACCGCATGCCGCGACTCCTTGGGGTACAGTCGAGCGGAGCGCCGACTATCGTCTCGGCGTTTGAACAGCGGCTCGCGGACGGAGTTCGCTTCGACCGCGTTGAATCCATTGCGAGAGCAATTTGCATCAATCATGCGCTCGACGCTGCAAAAGCCCTCGACGCGCTCTACAAGACCGAAGGGTCTGCTCTCGCGGTGACAGATCGTGAAATGCTTGAAGCCCAGTACCGTTTGTCCAAGGATGAAGGTCTATTTGTCGAAACTGCATGTGCCGCAACCGTCGCTTCGCTGATGCGGTTGCATGCTGCCGGGGCTCTGGAGCCGGATCAGCGTGTCGTCTGCGTGCTCACCGGCGCCGGGCTGAAGGATCCGACGCCCATTCTCAAAATTGCGGTCAAGCCGCCGACTATTCCACCGAAGGTGGAAGAATTCCGGCGACTGTATGACTCACACTTTTTCGACGGTAAGAACGTCGCCTTCATCAACCGCGATGACGTCGTTTTCTCCGAACCGCCGACGGCGAGCACGGTCGCCGAGAAAGTCA
>JAGRAW010000141.1 GCA_020434415.1 Bdellovibrionales bacterium | reverse complement strand
GTTCCAACTAACAGAGCGCCATAAAATAGCGACAATGCCACAAATTTTCGTTGCTCGTGGGCTTGGGGATCGTTTGCACCCGGGAGAACGAAATCATAGACCGCAGGAACAATCGCCGCGAACAATGTACCGAGGACGAGAAACCCTTCCCGCATACCGAAGAGACGATTGCGCTCACGGTAATCGAAAGAAATTTCCGCACCTAACGCTTCGTACGGCACTGAATGCATGGTCCAAAACAGGAAGAACAGCACTGTCCAAACTGCAAACCACATTGCATCGCTAACGAATCCCACATTCAGTTGTGGCGAAAGGAGAAAGAAGAAGGAAAGCGAAAGAGGTAGCAGCGCGAGCCCGATCCACGGTCTGCGCCGCCCTGCAGCAAACCGGCTGCGATCGGAAATCGATCCCATGGCGGGATCAATCAACGCATCCCAGATGCGAGAGATAAGCACGATATTGCCGATGACGGCCAGGTTGATGCCGACGACGTCCGAATAGAATTTGGGGATGTAGACGTAGAACGTGATGGCCATCAGGGCCAGACTGAGCGCCGGGGCTCCATAGCTGACCTGCGTCCGAAGAGTCACCACCTCGGTTCCGGCTTTCGACACTTTCTATCCTCGAGAAAAGGGCACTCGGTGCGCCAAGCACCGCATAGCTTTGCGTGCAGCGTCACGCATTCCGCAGATAGACGACCGTTTCAACAATCGATTACAGCCGCGGAAGCTGGCGGTATCCGCCCAACAGGTCCCGCAGACGAAATCTCAGCAAGTCGATAAACATTGCCGTGGAGTCCTTGACCAGATGCACCTTGGACCCCGGCACGTTGACCCAATTGATCGGCACTTCGACGATTCGATAATTACCCTTGCGAGCTAAAAAGAGCAGTTCGACATCGAAAGAGAATCGCTCAGCCCGCTGTCGATCGAAAAGTGCTCTCGCCACCGGGCGAGTGAACATTTTGAACCCGCACTGGGTATCGGCAATGCCGGGCAGGACGATCAGATTCACCAATCCGTTGAAAATGCGGCCGATAGCTTTCCGATACCAAACGGTCTTGATTGCGGTGTCACGCGAGAACATCGCTCTTGAACCGATCGCCACCTGCGCTCCTTCATCAAGCGCATGCTCCAGTCGTTCAATCTCCTCGATCGGCGTCGCCCCATCAGCGTCGTTGTAGAGCAGTCGACGTCCTCTCGCGTTCAACATGCCGTATTTCACCGCGTAGCCCTTCCCACGGTTGGGTGTATAAACGAGCAGACGGACGGCATCTGAGCGGCGTTCAAAGTCACGTACGACCGCCGAAGTGCCGTCCAGACTTCCGTCGTCGACGACCAGCACCTCGAAGGTCGCATTCCGAGTAGTAAAGTAGTCGAGGATGGAATCGAGCGTCCGGCCGACACGGTTCTCCTCGTTGTAGGCCGGCAAAATGATCGAAACATCGATCAACTCCTCATCGGCAAGATCCGCCGCAACGGCTCCTCCTTCTTTTCGTGGGCGCTGGGCGACGCCGCCTCCATCTGACGAAAGATCATCTTCCTCCACTTCCTCGGCCTCCGGGATCTTCCCGCCGAGATTGAGGAAGAAATAGAGCGCCCCCGGGATTCCCACTACCGCGTACTGGATGAGGTGCTGCGAAGCGACCATTGCCAATCCGGTCTCGTGATCGATGCCGATGCGGACCAAGGCCAACGTCGCGAAGGCTTCGATCACACCGATGCCGCCGGGCGCCGCAGGAATGAGTGAACTGAAGTTCACGGCAGCAAGAAAAAGTCCTAGCGCGCCTAACGACATCGGCACATCGAAAGCCCGCGTGACCTGGTAATATACTGCCAACTCGATCGCCCAGACGATCAGCGAAAGTGTCCCGAGGATGACTATTCGTGAAGGTCTCAACAGGGGCTCGAGTCCGTTGATGAACCGTCTAATCCGCACCAGGGCATACGTTGACATCGTCCCCGGGAGCACGGACTTGAGACGTTCGAGCAATGCAAAGATGGGATTCCGTGCAAGCAGCACGGCGAACGTGAAGAAGGTAACACCGAAAAACGCGTAGGCGACGTAGAAGATTTCCTTGGCGCGAAGATGCTCTTCCGGTGCCGCGGCGAGACTGAATAGCATGGCGAAGAGCAAACTGATCATCAGACCATCCGCAAGCCGCTCTCCGGCAATGGTCGCCAAGACGACACTGCGACTTTGCTTCGTGGCGCGGCCTCCAAGATGAGCACGCACCAACTCACCGATACGAGCAGGCAGCACGTTATTCATGAAGAAGCCGACAATCAGGCAGCGGAAAGAATCGTGAAAACTCGGTGCGCGCTCTCCGAAAAAGTACGGCCAGCGCACGGAACGCACCACGTAGCTGAGGAAGGTCGTGACTACGGCCAGCACGAGCCAGCCCGGCTCAACGTTTTTGACACGGTGGAAGAGCTGCTCCGCTTCCACCGAGCGAAACACCCACCAAATACAGACAAGTGAGACGGCAATCCCGAGGTAGGCCCGCACGTTGGAACCGCGCCGCTTCTTTCGCTCCGCCGGTTGCATGGTCATGGGGAGGAATTAACCCCTCGAGGTGGTGACAGAAGATAGATAAAAATAGACTCGCAAGGACAGATTCTGGATTCGGCCCGCAACGCGACCGCACTTCCCGCAGAAGACCTGCCGACACGAAGCGCCGAAGCTCAGCTTCGAAGGCCCCTAACGGACAGCTAACTCCCTGCGTCGCCACAATAAATTCTGCGCTCGCGAAAAAGTCAGACCAAGGTAATATGGGCGATTGAGCTGGTCAAGAATGGAGGCGAAACCCTGCACGGCACGATACTACATATTCTTTCAGGGGATCTCTGGGGTGGAGCGGAGGCGCAAGCCTTGCTGCAGCTCCAAGGGCTTGCTCATTTAGGGCTCCCGGCGCGGGCCCTGCTGTTCAATGATACTCTGGTAGCGGAGCGTCTTGCCGACAAGCACATCCCCTTCGACGTAGTATCCGAGGCGCAGCCCCTTCCGGCCTTTCTAGCCGAAGGTATCCGAACCGTCCGGAGGGTGAATCCTTCCCTTGTCGTCTCCCATGGCTACAAAGAGGGTATCATCGCTGCGTCATGCCGACGCCCATGGGTCGCGATCATCCATGGGCACCAAGAAGGGTACCGCGGTTGGGCCGCTTTCAAGAGAGCTTCCTACGACGTTCTGTATCGGACGCTGCTTCGACGACAGGCCGCCCGCGTGATTACGGTATCAGCGGACCTGGGTCGCCGCATCGGGATCGACGGTTGCACACACCATCGGGTAATTCACAATGCCTATGCCCCCGCGACAGACTCGGCGGTCCCTTTTGAGGTCAAACACCCGGCGATAGTCTGTCTCGGACGGCTTGCTGGAATTAAACGGCTGGATTTGGCACTCGGCGCATTCCTTCGGGTATGGTCTCAGCGACGTGAGCAGGGAGTGTCGCTGCCGCATCTCTACCTTGCCGGTGAAGGGCCACTCCGCGAACGTTTGGAGACTGAAGCTGCGTCGAGTCACGCAAAAGATCACGTGCATTTTCTCGGTTTCATTCACCATCCGACCGCTTTGCTACGCTCGGCGGATCTCTTGCTGATTACCTCCGATAGCGAGGGCATCCCCACCGCACTTCTTGAAGCCGCTGCGTCTGACACGCCTGCGGTTTGTTCGAGGGTGGGTGGAATTCCCGAAGTGCTGGCGGCTTTGCCTAGTTATCCGGCGACACTCTTCGACGCCGGAGACGAGGCTAGCTGTGCAGAGCAAATCACAGCGCAGCTTGAGATTCAGTATCCGCCTGCGAGGCAGGAAGAAACCCGAGAGCACCTGTCAAAGCATTTCAGTCCTGACATCGTGGTGAGACGGTACGCCGAAGTCTATCGGCAAGTTGAGTCGGAACACCGGCCGGGGACGTCGACCTGAACTCCGGTCGGCTCGAGCCTGCCTGTAAGCGAGCTTTACGGTCTAGAGAAAGCCAAAACAACGAATTTATCCGGGGGAATAGTATGATATTCTATCCTTTAGGCTCGTTGTTCGTTGATGCCTCCAGCGAGGAGCCAACATCGTAGAAAGACATGCTCGGTGGGCTCTGACGATGGTAGTGAGAAGCGCTCCGGTGGAAAAACCTTTTCTCTGTGATTCACGGCGCAGGGAAGTTTTGGGCGGTGTAGTGCCATGATGATGGACGACGACGAAGATTTCGATTTCTACGACGAGGAGAAGCAGTACGACACCGATCGGGCGGCGCTGGTTTCCCTCCCAACGCTGGAGTATTACCAGCGGACCTATGCCAGTTCGATGGCAAACGAAGATCAGAAAGCCGTCCGCGCCTTCAAGCAGTACGAATCGCAAGAAAAGGTGCGTCGCCTGCAAAATGAACTGATGAGCATCAAAGGCAGCCTGGTCCGAGAAGGGACGCTCGACCGCCTTGTCGGCAAGAAGCGTAAGGGTAAGTGGAACGGCTACGATCGCTGGGCCTCGTTGATGCTCCAGTGGATCGTGTCATCAAAACGGTAGCAGCTTGCGAAACGGCGTCTTTCAGCAGACCGCTACAGACGCACAGTCAGTCGTTCATCAGTCATACGAGAAGAGATACTTCTCGGCTTCCGACCAAATCTCGAATTTCACATCGACGGTGCGCACCGCTAGACGGCTCCGAATGCCGTTCACGTCGGAATAGTGCTGCATCGCTTCGTAGAAGTTCTTCGCTTCGCGCAGCGTTTCGGAGTTCTTACGCATTATCAGCACCGAGTCCGACTTCAGGAATCGATACATGTCAATCCCGATATCCGGAGCGAGCGGCGTCCGGTTCAGTCCACGCGGGAAATAGGCCTCTGCATCCGGAGCCGTGAATTCGTCCGATTCGAACGCGGCACGCGCAATTCGCTTCGGATATGACATGGTAAACCGCTGAGCGAAGTCTCCGCCGGTACCATAGCCGAAGAGATAGAACTCGCGCACCGTGAGTGAAGCATGCTTTCCGACATGTTCCACGAGCTCGAGCAGACGTTTATCGGCCCGCTCTCCGCGAATGTTGAACTGGCCGTAGTCAGGGTAGCGGATAGGATCCATCAGCGGCACCAGTACCGCCATCTGCCGCTTCTTGCCTGCCCGCCAACAAATATTGAAGAGCTCCTCGGCCCGTAGGTCTGCGTCATGCATGCATACTAACAGCCATGGACGAAGGCCGACCTTATGGATGGCAGAGCCCCGACGATGAGCCGGGTGATAAAAGAAATAGCGAGTCCCTTTGTAGTAGAGCTGCAAACGGCGGCCCTTCGGCATTTTCGTATCGATCAGCTGATCGTCAACCTCGCCACGCGCCTTCTCCAGAGCCCAGAAGGCTGCGTTTTTCGCCGCGACATCTTCCTCCAGCGCTGCCAAGCTGGTTCTAAGGGCGTAAATCGACTGTGTGGTGCCGATTTCCCCAAGGGCTGAGGCAGCACGCTTTCGTAGCTCAGAGTCTTCAGCTTTTCGCAGCGTGCGCACCAACACGGGAATCGGCCAGTTGAACTTCAGCTTGCCGAGCGCTGAAACCGCAGCTCGTTTCGATTCCAAGTCACCGTGACGAACTTCAAAACGCAGCGCCTCTCCCGCCCGCTGATCGGAAAGCCGAGCGAGCGTCTCGATCAAGAAGAGTTGCTTGTCGCGGTTGTTTCCGCGTTTTAGAATTTTGACCAGCAGCGATACATCGGAGAGTTGGGCAGTTTTGCGTAGTGCCAAGCCCGCTTCCAACCGCGTACGCTCATCGGGAGACGACATACGGCGAAGAAGCGCATCGATGAGCGCTTCGTGGCTAAGCGGCACCTGCCCTTCACTAGCGGCGGCTATCTGCGTCGGCTCCTCGCTGCCGGAAGCTTCTTCCTGCGATGGCTCTGCAGCGGCTGCCGGTTCGTCATCCTGCGCACTCGCCAGGGGCTGAGCCAACGCTTGTTGCAGTCCATAGCACGCAACGATCAGGGCGCACTGATACAGAACTCGGCTGAAACTAGTTTTTTTCATACTCTAAAACCAACTTGCATGGCTGACCGACAGCCATTGGCACATAACCCCACGATCCCGTGTCCGTCTATCCAACGAACACTTCTCGTCGCCGCCAAAGAGCAAACCTCTCAGCGACAGATCCCTCAATAGCAACCCGATACATGCTCGAGTTGTGGGGTTCGACCCTAGAGTCGAACCCCCGCGCCAAGCCGCACCCAAGGTAGTGATGCGGTGCCGTGCTAGCGCATCGCCGGAAGAAATGACTGTCCTTCCACCAGCTTTCTTACGTCACACTGCAGCCTGGGCCCCATCTGGGAGACTACCTTCCCGGCAAGAAAACACGCTAAGCTTCCAGCCTGCCTCCCGTCCAAACCGTGAGTCACTCCGTACAAAAATCCACCGGCAAACATATCGCCCGCCCCGGTGTCATCTTCTGCTTGCACCGGAGTTGCCTCGATAAATTCGGTCTGTCCATCGTAGCGGACTCGGGCACCCCGCTCACTCATCGTCATCACGACATTCGCTGCTTCATCACAAAGCGCCAGAAACGCTTTATTTTCGTCAGTGATTCCCGTATACCGCTGCGCTTCATTCAAGTTCGCAAATACCAGATCCGCCTGCCGCACGGTTTCCCGTAGAGGCTCGCCGAACACGTCCACGATGAATCCGTCAGAAAAGGTCACGGCGACCCGCACATTGTGCTTCTTCGCAAGTGACACTGCCCGACGCACTGCCCCTTGCCCTCCTTCGGAGGTAAATAGATAGCCCTCGACGTAAAGCCATTTCGACTGACTTATCAATTCTTCGCTTACATCGCTCGCGCTGAGATCCGCACTGGCACCAAGATGCGTGTTCATCGTGCGTTCCGCATCAGGAGTGACAAGGATGACGCAGGTTCCGGTCACCTTTCCCTGCACCGGCTTGGTATGAAGCTCGACCGCGAGGTCGCGCATCTCAGAGAAATAAAACTTCCCAAAAGCGTCATCTCCGACCAGACAGCCGTATGCCGCCCGCCCACCGAGCTGTGACAGCGCAATCATCGTGTTTGCCGCCGATCCGCCACTTGCCTGATTCAACGCTTGGCCATGGAAATACTCAATCAATCGCTGCTGTTGATCGACATCGACCAACCGCATCGCTCCCTTTTCCAATTCGAAGCGTTCGAGATCGTCCTCAGCAACCTTAAGCTGAAGATCCATGATCGCGTTGCCGATTCCATAGACATCGAATTTGGGGTTCAGCACTGTACTATCCACTCGCACTCCTCTTCCCGGCTACGACCAACCCCTACCAAAGAACGGCACAGCAGCCCGCTACGCGCGCTGTCATCCTCTGTTATGGGCCGGATATTCATAAGCGATATTTCCAGCAGGCAGTTTTTGCGCAGGCCCACCGGAAATATCCCACATAATTACAGCTAGTTACAAAACAGAGTCGTGTGTGCACGACTCATCGGGCGGACGTTACCGCAAACGCTCTTCCGGATACACCGGGATTTCTGCGGGCGAGCATGTCGAAATTTGGCGGGTCGGAGCCCTGTAAGACTACGGTCGAGACGAGCGCGCCCCCCATCCACCGGGCGATGGCCCGCCTGGCCGGAAACTTCGGTAGGAGCCAACGGACGCCCCAGCCCGAGTCCGTTTGGGCGGTTCGCGCCGGGTCGGGGCACAACGGCTGTTCAACTGTGTTCCGGTTACTCAGTCAACGGGAGCACCGCCGACCTTGCGTTCGCCCTGATAGTCCCATTCGCTATAGGTAAAGTCCACGTAGGCGTTGTCGTCTCTCACCCATTTGAACACGTCATCGAATGAGGTGAGGGCCCCGGCAATTCGGAAGTTGCGGACAACCACATTCGTTATTCGGTTTGCCGCGTCGAACCCTTCGCTGCTCGAAAAGAGTTGTTGGTGGTGGAGCGCGTCGAGCCCGTCGATCAGCACATTGTCGATCGAGCCACTTCGGAGCATCCGCAATTGGAAGAATCGCTGCTTGGAATTACCGCCAATCTCTTCGATCCGATTGTTCAAAACTCTGATATTGCGCAAGCTCACTCCGTTATTGCGTTCGCTGAGAATGGAGAGCAGTCGATCCCCCCGAATGATATGATTCTGTTCGAACGTCACATCAAAAATGTCGTCCAGCGTCTCCGTCCCAATCTTGAGCGATACCTTCTCCGTAAACATCGTGTTGTTCCGGAAGACCAGCCCGGAGCAAGTTCCCAGCAAGTCCATATAGCCGCTGGTCTTCGGTGTGAACGCGTCATCAGCGGTGAACACGAACGATCCCTCAACGAGGACGTTGGTTGAGGTGTCGATATCGAAACCATCCGTATTGGTTACATACGGAACATGGAATCCGGCGGTACCCAGTTCGTCGTCATAACTTCCGACGAGATTGTTGATTAGCTTTACATCTCTGAACACCAAGTTGCTGGTGAGGATGGGGTTGAAGGACCATCTCGCAGACTCTCGCCAGTAGACACCCTCGATGTGAACGTTCTCAGCGTTTGCCGAACGGAAGAGTTTCACGTTTGCGGTCGATGCGAGGGAGTCATTGTTGTAGCGCATGCGCCAACCGTTGCCGTCGATGTAGCCGCGCCCGGTAATCTTGACGTTTCTCACCTTCGTTTGTTGAAGATTCTGCATCGTCACCGCATTATCGCCAATGAAAATAAGGGAAGAGTCGCCCCCTGTCTGTTCGGGAAAAAGCGAACGATTCCAGTACGGCAGCGATTGAATCATCGCGCCGCTCGAGAGGTAGAGATGCGTGTTACTCTTCAGCACGAGCTGCCCCGTCATATAGAGTCCGTCAGGCACGAAGAGCACGCCCGGACCGCCCAACGCCGAAACGTCGTCGAGCGCCCGCTGGAATGCCGCGGTAACGTCAGCGTTCGGATCGCGGCCGGGGCTGAGGTAGGTCGCAAGAGATATGACATTCGTTTGACCCACTCTCGGCGGATTCTGCTCCGGCACATCGATAAAGAGCATCAGGTAGTGCAGGTCGTTCACTTTGAGCAGCATGTGCTTATGGGTGCGAAGCGTGAAGCTTAGTTTGCTCCCGTTCTGTCGCACATTGGTGTAGAAGTCCGCTTCGCCAGTCCTGCCGAAGACCGACGGGTTCTGCGGGCTGATGGTATGGGTAAAGATGTTCTGTCCGGACCCGGCGATATCGACTTCGACGTTCGCCGTCGCGGTTCGGTTGAAATCGAAGGCGAGTCGCGCAATTGCCAAGCGAAAATCTTCTGCGCTCGAATCGAGAACCGGGCTTTCGGCGGGGCCGAACTTGTCCTCGACCAGTATCGGGACGCCGTTGACGCTCACACGGAAGTTGGGACTCGCAGAGAAGCGAGGAGCCGTCCCATACTGAATGACCCCACTGGCGGCAGATGCAGGCGTCGGAGCCGGGGGCGCGCTGAAAGTCGGCA
>JAGRAW010000140.1 GCA_020434415.1 Bdellovibrionales bacterium | reverse complement strand
GCTACTGCTCTCTGCCGGCTTCGGGACGCGACTTCGTCCGCTCACCGAGTGCCTTCCCAAGCCGTTGATCCGCATCGGCGACAAGACTCTCATCGAGCGTAATCTGGAATTGCTCGCGCGCGCAGGTATTTCGCGTGTGTTTATCAATCTGCATTATTTAGGCGATCAGATCCGTCAATTTGTAGGGGACGGAAGCCGGTGGGGGATGACTGTCGAATACGCCGAGGAACCGACGCTTCTCGATACCGGAGGCGCAATACGAAATATCGAAAAGCGGCTTGCTCACGAACAGCTCCTCACGGTGAACAGTGACATCCTGGTTCAACCTGATTTCCCGCTCCATGCGGTGCTGGAGCAACACGTCGATGCCGCCGTGCGACCGGCGATGACGATGGTTGTCAGGCACGACGAAGACCATGCTAAATACGGCACTATCGGTATCGACGAGACCGGTCGTGTTGTTTCGTTTCTTGGAAAAGCTTACGGGGGGAGAGTCGCTCGCGAGCTGATGTATACCGGTATCCAGGTAATGGAACGCCGGATCATTCGGGAGGTGATGCCTCCCGAGGGGGAGATTTTCAGCCTGACGCAGGGCACGGTTCGAGACCTTCTGCAGCTAGGGGCATACGTGGATTCTTACGTATATGATGGGTATTGGAGCGATATCGGCACGCCGGAGCGACTGGATGCTGCATCTAAGGTAGTAGCGTCTAAATTCGCTTGCTCTGGACACGATTCGACGAGAGATAACTGACGATGCGCAGCGACGCGGTTGATAGGTAGCTGGGAAGTCTCAGAAAAACCTGGCTGCGTGTTGAGCGTCTCTGCTGAGACTTCTTCGCTACCTCGCTCTCAGATGAAGTATTGAGCATTGCATTTTATTGTTTTCTGAAAACCGGGGTCGGTTTATACTGAAAGCGCGGGTTGCTGACAGCAGTTGTCTAGAGAAAGCTAACAGTTCTGGGCGTTTAAAGGTCGACCTGAAGGGTCGCGATGCTGTCTTATTTTGTGGCGGTCATAGGTGCATAGGTCATGAGTCGAGGATATGTCCCGTTGAGGGAGCGGCAATTTCGACGCCAACGTCGGGCGCGTCGAATGAAGAGACTGCTCGCGGGGGTCACGCTGTCGTTCATCATGGTGCCTTCTTTCGGCGCCTGGTTCGGTGATTCCTGGATTGGAAGCGCCAAGCTCGATGCCGCGCCCTATGTCGATGAAGCTGCTCCCGCACCGGCTTCTGTCGCTACTGTTTCTGCTCCGATTGTTTCTGCTTCGATTGAAGTGTCCGCCGACAATTCGGAGGAACCGGGTAGCGAGCCAGGTCCTGGCCAAGTCCAGACGCAAGTCGAAGCCGAGTCTGCGCTCGTTGTAGCACAACTCGACCCGACCACAGCTGCTCCGGATGCATCGAAATCTCCTGTCTCACGTGTGGCCTCGATTTCGTCGATTGAAGATTCGTCAATTGAAGACAGTGGCTCGTCTATTGAAGACAGGGCCTCGTCGATTGAACAGGTCGCCGAGCCGGAGCTCGATGCACGGCTTGAGGCGGCAGTCTTCGAGGAGCCGAGTGTCGGCGAGGTGCCCGAGGTTCCCAGAACGGTCCTGAAGCGGCGAGCGGGGACCGAGTCCTTGTCAAAGCTCCAACCGAAGGGAGCACCGTTCAGTGGAGCCGGTTTGCCTAGACTGGAGCCCGCGAATCTCGGGGCCTATCAGTCGTTCTCCTTGTCAGCAGACGGGACGGTCTATCAGAAGAAAGTCGGCGACGAGACCGTTCGTTTTACCTTGGATCCGGCGCTCCAGCAGCATGCGGAGGAGCTGCTGAAATCGCACCGCATCCCCTGGGGCGCGATCGTTGCGCTTGAGCCTCACAGCGGTCGTGTGCTCGCGCTTGCCAGCTATTCGGATCACGAAAAGGAGCAGGTTCCCATCGCTTTGCAGTCCGGTTTTCCCGCTGCGTCATTGTTCAAGGTGGTGACTGCTGCGGCTGCGGTGGAGCGTTCCGGCCTGAACCGCGAATCGGAAATACACTTCCGAGGCGGAAATTACACGCTTACGAAATACAACTACTATCCGGACAGGAAGTCGGATCGTCGCAGCATGTCGCTCGCTTCGGCCCTCGGCAAGTCCTGCAATCCGGTGTTTGCACGAGTTGCGTTAAACCACCTCGACAGTGACGTCCTCCAACAGTACGCGGAGAACTTCGGTTTCAACGCGCCTCTGCCTTTTGAGCTGCCGCTTGGCCTGAGCGAGTTTACGCGTCCCGAAGACGACTACGAGCTGGCACTGACTGCCGCCGGTTTCCGAAATGCTCAGATTACGCCACTCCATGCGGCGGCACTGGCTGCCGCGGTCGGTAACCGAGGAGTGCTGATGCGTCCGTTCATTGTCGACAGCATTCTTGATGGTGAAGGGAACGAACGCTACCGGACTAAGCAGCTCGCGCTCCGTCAAGCGGTGCTGCCGTCGACCGCGCGTGAAGTCTTGCGAATGATGGACTACACGGTCGTTGAGGGAACGGCTCGACGCCATTTCCGCCGTGCCGCCACGGGACGCCTGCGCTCAATGGCGATCGCGGGGAAAACGGGAACTCTGCGGGGACCGAATCCGAAAGGGGTGTACCACTGGTTTATCGGCATCGCCCCATCGGACGAAGCGGAAGTCGTTATCGCTTCCTTGGTGATCGATCCCGGCAACGCTCGGATCAACGGTACTGGTCTGGGAAGGAAATTTCTCGAATTCTATTTCAAGCAAGCGGAGTCGCGTTTGCATGCAGCCGCGCAGTCTACGGGTGAGTCGGCAAAAGGTGAGTCGGCAATGGGGCGTGGCTAGCGAATTACTGACAAGAGTTCTTCAGCACTCTGATAGTGTCCCGATTCTTATAACCGTCCACTCACCTATGCTCGGCAGTTTTAAGTGCTCTGGCGGCACGCGGACTTGTGGCTGTTCGAAGGGCTGATGCGACTTACTAAGTATTGCTACCTCTGTTGCCTCTGTCTTCTCGTCGGCGCCGTGCCCTCGGGATGCACGACTAAACCGCGCGGAGCAGTTCGGTTTCTGCAGGCGCCAATTCCTCTGGGAGAGGAATACACCGGGCACAGTAAAGGCGGTTCCACAAACGAGCTACCCTCGTCCGCGAATGGGCGCAGCTGGACACGTGCTATCTTGTGGTATCTGCCAAACCGGCTGTTCGATGCTCTTGATATCTTCCGCGCGGACGTGGGAGTCGGGCCATCCTTCGGCGGCGTAGTGCGGGTAACGAAATGGGGGCAGATTGGGTATCGGGAATTTTCTCCGCTGTCAGTTCGAGTGGGGCTCCATGGCCGTGCCCTGCCTATTTTCGTGGAACGAACCAACGAATTCGGTGCCGGACCATTGTTTGCGTCGTCGCCGCAACGCTCAGACACCACCTTTGAGTTTGGTGCGGGAATTGATATCCTACTGGCCGGATTGTACGTCGGCGTCGTGGGTGAGGAGCTGGCCGATTTTCTCCTCGGCATCGCTGGGATCGATATCAGTGGAGACGATTGGCGTTAATGTCCTGCTTCATTACAAACTTTGTTGCTCCGGACGCAGGAAACAGGGACGCAGGAAACAGGGGCGCAGGGTACTGGTCGCAGTATCCTGGGCGCAGGGCATTGACGGTGTGCGTCAGCGCTCCGCTTACTACAGGAAGTCTTGGAAACCCGCACTTGTGAAATAACTTCTCAGTCGTTCGCCATTACTGCCGAAGAGGCAGCGGCATACGAGTATTTTGATATCCCTGTGCCTGCCGTATGTCCGGAGGAGCGGTATCGGCGTCAGCTCGCGTTCCGTAATGAAGAGCAATTTTTCTGGCGGAAGTGCGACAAGACGGGCGCAAAACTCTACAGCATCTTTCCGTCCATGACCGCCTTCCCCGTGGTCTCGGCGGAGTACTGGTGGGGCGGTGAGCTGGATGCCCTTTCCTACGGGAAACCGTTTGACTTCAAGCGGTTGTTTGTCGAGCAGCTCCTCGATATCTGGTGGAGCGTGCCTCGTCCCGCTGTTCGGGTACAGCAGGTCAACCAGTGCACCGCGGTGCACGATGTCGCGCGTGCCAAGAACTCCTATTTCGTCTTTTCCGGGACAGATATCGATCAGTGTTGCTACTCTGTCGGAGTATGGAACTCGAAGGAAGTAATCGACTGTTACTTCGTCTCTGATTCCGAACGCTGCTACGAGTGTGTGCACTGCTTTGGCTGCCGAAATCTACGATGGTCCGAATTTTGCCGCAATTGCACCGATAGTTGGTTTTTGTCGAATTGTGAGGACTGTCGCTACTGTCTATTTTGCACAAACCTGAAGGGCAAAGAGTACTACATCTTCAATCGGAAGGTATCGCCGGAAGAGTTTGACCGAATCGTCCGCGAATGGACGTTCACCGCGCGAGCTCGAGTTGAGGCGGCAACTGAGGAGTTCGAGACGTTTCTTGCGGATCAGCCCTTTCCCCATATGATTGGTGATGAGCCTGAAGAAAATTCGGGCAATTATCTTTATCAGTGCCGCTCAGCGTTTGATTCCTTCGAATGTGTGGATGCGGCCAATGTCGTGCATTGTCATTGGCTGCGCGGAGCGCGGGATTGTCTGGACGGCTTCGGCTTTGGAGATGGACTTTCTCGTTCCATCCAGTTTGTCAATGTGGGTAGCGGCGCAGAAGGGGTGATCAACTGCATCGAATGCTGGAACAACGTTCGGGACCTCGTCTACTGCTCTTATTGTGAAGAGAGCTCCGACCTCTTCGCCTGTGTCGGGCTTCGCGGAAAGCAGTACTGCATCTTCAACACGCAGTATTCCAAGGACGAATACTTCGAGCTGCGCGCGCGCATCGTCGCGCATCTGCGCGAACGCTCAATCTGGGGCAAGTTTTTTCCGGCCAATTTTAGTGGATTCGCGTACAATCTCTCCAGCGCGAATTTCTACATGCCGCTGAGCAAGGTGCCGGCAAAAATGCTCGGCTTTCGGTGGGATGACGGGGACGAGGCCCTGAAGCCGTCGCTGCTCATGGGTGGCGTCGAAGACAGCGGCGGTGACCGCTTCGCAGAAGTGCCGCAGCGCACGGAAGCGCTTTCGGCCCAGCATGTCAGTGAACTCTACCTTTGCGAGCTCAGCGGTAAGCCGTATCGACTTGCTGCGCAAGAAATTGCACTCTATCAGGCGCTTGGTGTCGCGCCACCGGGTAGGTGCTTCGAACAGCGCCACCAAGCCCGTATCAAGCGGTTGAGCCCGCGTCGGTTGCGAAGCGATAAGTCGCCCAATTCCGGCAGGAGCTTCCGTACGGCGTTCCCTGAGCAGTGGCGGCGTCCAGTGGCCTTTCATCGGGACTGGGAACGCTCCGTTCGACCGCTGCGGTAGCGGTTGCTCAAGTTTCCCCTGGGCTCAGTATGCTTCAATTCTTATTTTCACTTGTTCCGAAGAATCTCTTGAGTGCCACAGTCGGAGCTTTGGCGCAGGTCAAGCTTCCGGCTCGGTTGGCAACGCCGCTTCTCGGAGTGTTCAGCCGGTGCTACGGCATCAACTTTGACGAATCAAAACAACCGCTCACCGAATTCAAAAGCCTGTCTGAGCTCTTCCTGAGAGACCTGAAACCCTGGGTTCGACCGATAGATGACGGCGTCGTCAGTCCGGTCGACGGACGCTTGACGCAGTGCGGTCCGATTGAGGATGGCTGCCTGGTGCAAGTCAAGGGGAAGCGCTACAGCGTCGCCTCGCTGCTGAAGGATGAGAGCTCTGCCGCTCGGTTCCGAAACGGCTATTATATTACTATCTACCTCGCCCCCGGCGACTACCATCATATCCACGCTCCGGTCGACGGACGGGTGGTGCGGACGCGCCACATCGAGGGTGCGTTGTGGCCGGTCAACGAATGGTCGCTCGAGCGCATTGACGAGTTATTCGCAGTCAACGAACGAGTCGTTTCCTTCATCGAATCGTCCGTCGGGATGGTTGCGCTGGTGATGGTCGGGGCAACCAATGTCGGGTCAATCCGTCTCAGCTATTCGGATCTCCGAGCGAATCAGCCTCCGTACTTCCGTCGTCGGACGGGTGTGAATGACCGGGAGGAGAACCCACCGATTCCCCTTGGCCGGGGGGAGAGAATAGCGAGCTTTCATCTGGGCTCCAGCATCGTGCTGCTGTTCGAGCCGCAAGTGTTTCGGCCGGGCGTCGGTTGCCGATTAGGACGAGTACGCTACGGTGAGCGTTTGGATGAAAAGGAGTCATCGTGAAAATTCGGATAGGAACTCGACAGAGCGCCCTAGCGCTGGTGCAGGCTGAGGCCGTTCGCACGGCGTTGCTGCAGCACAATAGCGAGTTGGAAGTTGAAATCGTGAAGGTAGTCACCTCCGGCGACCGTCGCCAGGGAACAGCGGATGCAGCCGTCAGTGACAAGAAAGAATGGGTGCAAGAAATCGAAGAGGGGCTGCTGGAGGGGCGTATCGATTTGGCGGTTCACTCTGCGAAGGACGTGCCTATAGCGATTGAGGACGGGACGGAAGTTTGTTCGGTTCTCGACAGAGAGAGTCCATTCGATTGTTTTGTGATCAAGGCGGAGCGGTTGCCTGCGGACGGATCGTGCTCGTTACGCGCTCTGCGACCGGGCGCCGTCGTCGGGACATCCAGTGTACGCCGGAAAGCACAGGTGCTTCGACTACGTCCCGATATTTCAGTGGTCGCGGTCAGAGGAAATGTGCCGACGCGTCTGGAAAAGCTTCAAGCCATAGAGGAGCTCGACGCCCTGATTCTGGCTCGGGCCGGCCTTGACCGATTGGGGTTGGGGCAGCGCTCACAAGGGTCCTTCGATGCTCGGGAGTTCACCCCGGCCGTCAACCAGGGTGTTCTTGCGGTGCAGTATCGAACCAGCGACACCTCGCTGCGGGAGGCCGTTGCCGTGCTTCAGGACAGCGCTACCGAGTCTGTATGGCGAGCTGAGCGAAGCTGTATCGAGAAGCTGGGAGCGGACTGTAATTCCTGCGTTGGGGTCTACGCGGACTGCGAGAACGGCACGTTGAAGATATTTGCTCGCGTACTTAAACCGGACGGTAGCTACAGCATCGAACAGGAAATGACAGGGCAGGCGAGTGAAGCAGAGCAGGTAGGAAGCCGATTAGCGGAAGAGCTTCTAAAGCAGGGCGCCGCAGAGCTGCTGCTGGGAAGCTGAGCGACACTCTGAGACATAGAGTTTCACCCTGCGACTACCAGGGCGCTGGAAAACTCTTTTCAGCAATCTGCTAGAGGGTCGGATCACTCTCAAAGAGGAGATGTAATATGCTTACGGGATTTCACTGGGTTCTCGTCGTCGGCTTGGGAATTCTCTGCATCGCAGCACTGAAGGCCGACTATAACACCAGGGTGATGTTGGTCGGTGGTCTGATCGCCGTCCTCGTTTTCTACAAGATGCAACAAAAACGCCGATAAGCAGCGACGGTTATCTGCGGCAGTCCCGCCGGTGGCTCAGCCCACTTCATTTTCATCACGTCGGTTTGTCAAGAAACTATCATTCGTAGACATTCCCCACGTACGTAAAAAGGCCCGGCTTCGAACAATGCCGAAACCGAGCCTAATGGTCCGGAAACTTAGAGCAGCGTGCCGAAAAGGTAGTATCAGCACGCTGCTATTCCGGACTCTCTGACCCCCGAATCTGCCCGACTCCGTGACCCTGGAATCTGCCGACTCCGCGATCCTGGAATCTTACTGTCCGGGTGAAAGACCGCTCCCGCTACTTCTTTTCCGCGAGCCAACGATCGATTAGCTCCTTGAACTTCGGTAGCGGTTGAGCGCCACGAACCTGCACACCATTGACGAAGAACCCTGGAGTGCCGCGAACGCCGAGCTGTGTTGCGAGTGCCGCATCATCTTCAACGACTTTTGCCACAGCAGGATCTTCAAAGTCCTTCTTGAACTTCGCCACATCCAGGCCGAGTTTCTCCGCCAGCTCTACGTAGAGCTCGTCGCTGAGATTCTGCTGGTTTTCAAACAAGAGGTCATGCATCTCCCAGAACTTCCCTTGTCGCTGAGCAGCAACGGCGGCACGAGCCGCAGGCTGCGCTTGGGGATGAAACGGCAGTGGCAGATGCTTGAAAACGAGCTTTACGTCCTTCGGGTATTCCTTGACGACGTCCTTCATCGTTTCTGCTGCACGCGAACAGAACGGGCACTGGAAGTCCGAAAACTCGACAAGGGTCACTTTCGCATCTTTGGGGCCCAGCACCGGGGAGTCGCCGATAGCAACGTCGACAGGATTCTTGAACTCTTCCTCTAGCTGCTGTTGCGCAGCTTGCTCGGCAGCTTTCTGCTGCTCCATGCGCTTGTTCTTGAAATACTCTTCCAGCGCGTCTCCGATCTTCGCGACGTTTTCTTCCTTACCGAGGAATGCTTCCATCTTTTTGTTGAAGTCGGCTTGCGCCGCGTCTTGAGCGTGCGCCGACTGCATGTCGGTGCCGAGCAGAGCTCCCGCGACGAGAACCACGGCAGACCCGACGGCCAATGGTCGTCGGATAACCCTAGCTGTTCGTTGAAGCACGCCGACAGTGAGATCTGCTGAACTGAAAGCGCGGGTGAAACTACCAGACTGAATGGATCGATTGGTCATGAATATCATCCTTTAAAATCGTTTGAAGACGAACTGTCTCTCCGCGGTAACTACCCTTCACGGCTACGAAGCGCAACACCCCAGAACTGTAGACTGAAGCGTTTCTCCAAGCTGCAGAAAAAGCCGCCTAACCGTCGCCGATGAGCAGCCTTTCCGCAATTTGCACCGCAGCTCGTGAAGGCAGCAAATTGGACCTGCTAAATACCGAACTTATTCACGCTGCTTTTAGACCCGCCCGTAGCTCAGGGCGGCCAACGCAGCGCCGAATGCAGCATAACCAATAGTCTCCAACCATTGTTCTTGAGATTTTTGGTCAACAGCTGCCTGGAATTCGAGCATGACTGACCTTAAGTCATCAGCCACGCTCCCGGGCTGACGGGCACTCTCGACGGTAAAAGCAGTAAGGTGCGGTATTGGGAGTAGGGGATGTAGGTTCCGCAAACTCCAGTCACACACGAGGATGCAAGGTACTCCCGCGCATGCGGCATACATCGCCTCGACCTGGACCTCGAGAAGGGGCCCGGCATCATCAGATCGGGGTTTAAGGGAGAGAACGGCATCAACGCTGCTCAAGACGTACATCGCTGATGTCAGTCGCTCTACGGCGGAAACTTGATGTGAGACGTCGACAATTCTCAGATTCTTTCGAGACGTATCCTGGAGAAAGATGCGATCGGCCAGGCGTCTTTGGGATTCGGACTGGCAAAAGAGGACGAAGGTGATATCCGGTAGGGACGGGAGGAAATCGTCCATTCGAGCAGAAAACCATTCGGTGGCCCGAAAGTCAGCGCCGTCTACTGCCGTT
>JAGRAW010000013.1 GCA_020434415.1 Bdellovibrionales bacterium | reverse complement strand
CACCTGCTCGTCACTTCAGGAGAAGTGCCCTATTTCGAAGGTATTCTGCTAAAAAATTCCCCGTGGACCGCAGACGAGGTCGCCCGAGTGTCGCAGTTTCTCGAAGGACGCCCGCTGCAGAACGGAAGAAAGTTCGTATGGAATCCGCTCGCCCCCGAGCTTTCCGATCCGTTATTCCGACGAGTGCTTGGAACACCGTCCACGGAACTCGAACAATTCTACTATGACCTTGGTGTTCGACTTTCACCGCCGACCGATGATCGACCTTTCATCGAGCATTTTTTACTCTTCGGCAATGACCCTGTATCTCCCGAACTCCCAGAAGAGTTTCGCTTCCGCAATAGCCAAAAATGGCGCGGATGGATTCCCCGAGGTGACTTCCCTTACCTGGCAATCCTGGCCGAATCGGCGTTGCTCTCGCTGGTGTTTATCGCCGCACCCTTGCTCATTTTTGCACGCAAGAAAGCGACCCACCCGAGCTTCAAAGGGCTGCTCGCCTACTTTGCCTCCCTCGGCTTCGGATTTATCGTCGTGGAAATTTGCTTGATGAAGCGCTATGTGCTGTTTCTCGGAAATCCAGCCTACTCCATCACGACCGTGCTCGTGGTGCTATTGTGCGGAGCTGGTATCGGTAGCATCTGTAGCGGGCGCTTGTATCCGAAAGCACCGGGCAAAGCTGCAGCCGTCGCCATCCCGCTAGTCGCGCTTGCCGCACTGAGCGAAGCGTTTCTTTCTCCACTGGTATTCCAAGCGTTTCTCGCGCAGGAATTTCCTGTTCGCATCGCCATCGCTTCCGTGCTGCTGCTCCCTCTGGGCATCGTGATGGGCCTTCCATTCCCGATCGGCCTTCGGCTTATTGCGGCATTCAGTCCCGACGAAAGGGAGACCCGTCGTATGACTGCTTGGGCTTGGGGAATGAACGGCTACTTCACAGTCATCGGTTCAGCAGCTACAGTGTTCATCGCAGTCTTTGCGGGCTTCACGGCAGCACTTTGGATCGCGCTGGGAACGTACTTGATCGGACTCTTTTCCGTTCGCCGATTGGTGACTGCCTCGGCCTAGCAGTATACGAAACAATCGTTGCGGCTGTGGACCTGCGGCGCAGACGCAGTTAAGCTCGTTAGTGCTCGATTCGTCATCACTTCTCGGATGCCGTTTCCGACATTTGCATTGTTGACCAACCTACAAGCGTTTGGAGCGTTGAAGATGGCTCTTGGCTCGACGTCGCGGCGACTATGGCTTTCGCTATTACTTTTGGTAACGCTAATGACCGCCCCGCTGAGCGTGTCTGCGCAGTCGAATGACGGCGAATCCGCGAACGATGATCCATCAAGCGGCGATACCGCTGAGGATGACGCCGCCGATGAAGAAATGCAGCAACCTGACGAAAGCACTCAGGACGACCAAGCTCAAAATGGCAGCGGGGAAACGGTGCTGCCGACCCCGCTCCTTCGTGATGTTAACGGAGACGGCACGGTGAATATCGACGCGTTCGGAGACAGCATTACCCGCGGTGTCGGAGATTTCATTCCTTCCGGTGCCGAAGTGGAGGGCGTGGAGACACCGCGTGGCGAAGCCGGCTATCCCCTCAGGGTCGAGCTGTTGCTCGGGGTCTCCGTCGCCAACCTAGGACTGCCGGGTGAACGCCTGACCAACAATGGGCTTCGCCGTTTTGCCTCGAACCACTCGGTCAGGAATCCCGACTTCGTCGTCATTTCAGGGGGCACGAATGACGCGATCGACCAGACGCTGTCCAGTGACTACTTTCGCTCGGTGCAGACGATGCTCAATATCGCGCATGCAAGCGGGTCGGTTCCTATTTTAGCGACGGTGCCGCGCACATGCTGCAGCAGTTCCGGTTTAAATACCTTTATCGACCAGTATAATGAAGCGCTTCACACGCTCGCCGTCGTCAACGACGTCGCGCTCGCGGATATCAGCAAGGCCTACGACAACACTTGTAACGGCTCGAATAGATGCTTCCTGCTGAACCGCCCGGAGGGAGTACATCCGAATGAATCGGGATACGACGTCTCCGGCGAAGTGGTCATCGCGACACTGCTCGGTATCGATATCTTCGCCCCGGAAGGACCGACTCTGGTAGAACAAGCCCTTGGGCTCGAGCCCGGTGCGGTCAAGACCATTCCGGATCCTGTCTCGATGGCGCCTGCGCAATGACCCGCTTTCGACCTCGACCCGCCGGCGTTTCCGTTTTTTCCTCAAGGGTCGTACTGCTACTTGCGCTGCTACTCGCCGGCTGTTCGCCGACCTACGTCATGCGAGCGGGATGGGAAGAAGCCAAAATCCTCTGGAATCGAGAGGACATCGCCGAGTTAATCGCGGATCCCGACACCGATCCGATGTTGCGGCACAAGCTGACGCGGGTTCTTGCAGCGCGAGCATTTTCCAAACAGATTGGCCTGACACCTGACGGCGCATACACGCAGTACTCTGAAATCGATCGTGACGTTCTTGTCTGGGTCCTGAGCGCAAGCCCCAGCATCGCCCTTGCTTCGTACACCTGGTGGTTCCCCATCGTCGGACGAGTTCCCTATAAAGGTTTCTTTGAAAAAGAAGATGGAATGGAGCTCGCCCGTTCGCTGCAGGAGAAAGGCTACGACATTCTACTCCGACCAAGTCCCGCGTTTAGCACGCTAGGATGGTTCGACGATCCGCTGCTTTCGACGCTGGTCCGCTACGACGAAGTTGCCTTGGTAAACACGGTCATTCACGAAATCCTACACTCTACCGTCTGGATTCCCGGCCATGCGGCCTTCAACGAGACCCTCGCGAACGTGGTCGGTTCGGTCGGAGCCCGGCAATTTTATGCCGACAGTGAGTATGCTGACGCGGAGTTGGCAGCAACAGCCGAAAATCGCTGGCACGACGAATTGCTCTTCGCCCGCTTCCTTCATGATGCCAAGGCCGAGCTCGAAGCTTTTTATAACGGATTGCCGGAGGACATCGACTATGAAGCGGTGCCCGAAGATGTGCTGGAGCGAAGAAAGGAACTGTTCGGGAGCCTGAAAGCCGCGTGGCAGGCGCGTAACGACGACCTACGGACGGACCAGTTTCGTGGCGCAGCCGATCGGCTGAACAACGCAGCCATTGTTGCTCAGCTTGTGTATCTCGACCGACCCTGGCTCTTTCAGCAACTACTTGAGAAAGTCGACCACTCCCTTCCCCAATTCGTAGCCGAGATACGGCTGATTCGAGAAAAGCTCGAGCAGGGCGAGCACACTGACCCTTTTGACGCACTATCTGCACGTCTGAACGCGCCAACCGCTGAAGCTGCCGCCATCTCCCTGCTCTCCGCCAAAGCCGACCAGTAATTGACTGGCTCCAACCGCGTTTTCCCGTTACTATTTCTGTCGAATTCTCAACCTGAAACGTGGGGGCTGTTTTTTAGAATCGCCACATTCCCTATGAGTAATATCCACAATATTTTTCGAATTACCTTTCTGGCGCTCGTGGTTCTTCCTGCATGCAACCGACAGAGCGGTCCTGTAATCATCGAATGCGGTGGCCCAGCGCAGTTTGCCTGCCCGAGTGGGATGTTTTGTGACCTGGGCGAGACGTGTGGAGGCTTCGACGCCGTCGGACAGTGCCGCTATCAGCCGCCGAATTGCCCGAGCGAGGACGATCCTGTGTGCGGCTGTAACGGTGAGACTTATGCCAACCCATGCTATGCTCATGCAACCGGTACAAGCATCCAGTATAAGGGACCATGTATCGCGAAGAAGGTGATAGTGCCCCGCGAAGAGACCCGTCTTGAATATCCCTCTACCGGAGCGGTGAAAGAGGGGAATCTCGAAGGAGCGGGGGATGTTGTGCCGGAAGGCCAGGATGAAGTCGTCGAGAGCCAAGATACATTCGAGCTGGAATAGCCGAAGCCGGGCGGTTCGGGAGTAGTGTATCGGACCGCTTGGGCGGATGCTCGGTCCGTCTAGATGCCGAAAGGAGCTTTCAGCATCCGGAGAGGTTGTGCACGTACAACAGGAGAAAATCGGTGACTACGATCATTTTGCTGATACTCGCGTTCATCGCGGTCGCGTTTCTCTTCGACGCCGTGCGCCAGAGCAAAAAAAAGGCGGCTCCTGTCGAGTCGACCCGCTCCGAACGAATGCTGACCGCGGATGAGGCCGGTCCCACCGAAACCGGTCGTTTTCGGGTGCAGCAGGCGCTCGGCACCGGTAGCATGCCTCCGGCGGCTCGTCCGCAACAGTCACCCATTGGACCGAATGTGGTTGCCGACGAGGAACAGGACCCGTTGCCGGACCCATTCGAACCCGACAAGCATTAATCTGCCGAAGTCCATACGGCCACACGTGGAGTAGCGCTGTGCCGCTCAAGCCCCTTCAAATTACGAAGAATGTTCAGACTGACGACACTCGAATTTCTCCGGGCGCCGTCGTGACGTACGAACAGCACTCGAAGACTCTGCTCGGCGTGGTGCTGGGCGAGAAGGCGGGAAAATGGCTGCTCACCAATCAACAAGGGGCGGAAGTATCGCTTCCTGCCGCTCGTTTGGCGCTGCTGCCGGGGAAAGCACCCGAAGGTCTCACGACAGCGAATCAACGGGCAGCGTTTCTCGAATCGCTTCACACCGAGAGCCAAGCGCTGGCGAACGAGCTCGATTTGGAGGAAGTCTGGTCCGTACTCGAAGGTGAGGTCCGAGAGACTTCTCCGAAAGAGATTACGGAGATGATTTTCAACGAGAACTCTTTGGCCGGTCACCTCGCAGTTCGAATGGCGCTGGTCGATGACACTGTGTATTTCAAGCGGAAAAAGACCGGCTTCGAACCGCGCCCTCCGGAGACGGTAGAACAACTGAAACGCCAGGTCGCGGTCGAGAAGGAAAAGGCGGATCGTCGAGAGACATTTCTTCGAGCAATCGTCGACCGACTGAAGGACCCGAACGCTCCCCTCCCCGGCAACCTTGGTTTTCTGGAGGAGATAGCCGCGTTCGGCAAAAGCAACGAAGACAGCAAAGAGACTCGCCTGTTGCTTGATGAGGTGATCCGACAAGCTCGAGTCGAGCTTCCCGGTCGTCCGGAGGACAAAGCATTCCAACTGTTGGTTCGTCTGGGATGCTTTCGACCTGACCACAATCTCCTGCCCTTTCGCCTCGGACGCCCGATTACCTTTAGCGCGGATGAGACCGCTGATGCACAGCAGATTGCGGCCCAACGAGAAGCATTCGACGATGCACGGCGGACGGATTTTCGATCTCTGCTTACCATCACCATTGACGGTGCCGAGACTCGAGATTTCGATGACGCCCTCAGTATGGAGCGACTCGCTTCCGGCTACCGCATCGGAATTCATATCAGCGACGTCGCCTCCTTTCTCTCCAAGAATTCGCCCGCCGTCGACGCAGCGTTCCGTCGCGGCACCTCCGTCTATTGCCCTGACGAGCAATTTCCCATGCTGCCGCCTGAGCTCTCGGAAAAGGCGCTCAGCCTGGTCGCGGGCGAGCCGCGTGCAACGGTCAGCATCCTGCTGGAGTTGGACCAGTCATTCGAGATAGTGAATCGGACAATCGAACCTTCGATTGTGCAAGTAACGCATCGGATGACCTATGATGAAGCCGACAGACTCCTGTTTCGGGAGTCCAGCGCCGCGGGGGAAGAGCAGTACGGCACCGATCTAAGTGACGTTCGCGATAGCTTGACCGTCTTGTGGGAAGCTACCTGCGTTTCGGAAGTTCGTCGTTTACAGCGTGGCGCATTGCAACTGAATCGCCGCGAACTGACTCCCTACGTGCTGGAAGACGGCAGAGTCGCGCTGGAAGATTCCAACGACGACAAACCGGCGCGCAAGCTCATTAGCGAAATGATGATCCTTGCAAACGAAACGGTCGCGCTCTACGGGAAGACTCATCGCCTTCCGTTGATCTATCGGACTCAAGAACCACCGGATTGCGACCCCGAGGAAGCGACGAAGCACCTAGCGGAAGGCCCGGCAAAAGAATACCTGAAGCGCAGCGTGCTGAAGCGCTCAATTATTTCTTACGAACCGGCGCCGCATGCGGGTCTCGGATTGGATGCCTACGTACAGATAACCTCTCCCATTCGCCGAGCATCCGACCTGATCAATCAACGGCAACTGCTCTCGCATTTGCTCGAACAGCGCCCGCGCTATACCCCGCAAGAAATCATGGAATTGCTTGCCGAAATCGAACTCGGCCTGGAAGAAGCGAGTAAGATTCAGCGAGGGCGTAATCGGTATTGGTTACTGAAGTATCTACAACAAGAGGGGCTAAAGGAGCTCCGCGGTACCGTCATCAAGACCGATGGCCCGCGTCCGCTAGCCGAACTCGAGTTGCTCCATATGCTGTACCCGTTCCATCAGGCTGAACGCCGAGGCAAGACTTCCACCTCGAAACCGCATCAGGTCGGGGACGTCGTCCGCCTGCGCATCGACAGCATCGATCCCCGTAACGATACCCTCGTGCTACGGGAGCTGTAGCGTGCTCGAGCGGCATTTTTTGGGTTTTCCGCCAGGCTTCTTGGCAGAAGCCGCTCGATGTCTAATCGAACAGCATAGCGAGGATCTGCGCTGCGATCTCTCGCAGCTCTTGCTGGTCCTCCCCACCAGCCGGGTGGAGCGGCGGCTACTGGAGTTACTCGTTGAAGAAGCGGACCGACGTCGCCTCTTTTTTGTCCCGCCTCGTCGAGTGACGGTCGGTAGCCTCCCGGAACAATGCTATCAACCTCGGGGGCCACTCGCGGAGCCTCTCGTTCGCCGACTTGCGTTTCTTCAGGCAATCAACCACATCGCTCCGCAGCAACTTGCGGTGCTCGGTCCTCTGATTCCTGCCGCGGCATCCGTCCTCGAGCGTGAATTGCTTGCTGAACGACTGCTCTCCCTGTGGAGCGACGAGATTGCGGTCGCCGGAATCCGCTTTGCTACAGTACGGGACTACCATCAGCAAAACGGCGCCTTCGGTGAGGCCGCTCGCTGGGAAGTGCTGGAGCAGCTTCACGGGGCCTATTTGGGCGAGCTGGAGCGTCTCGGCCTCCGCGATCGAGAGGAGGAGCGGCTGGTTGCCTGCGAAGAAGCGCGCCTCCATACCGACTCCCCGGTAGTTCTGATCGGCTGCGCAGAGTTCAAGCCGCTTGTCACGCGAATGCTTACCCAAGCCAATTTGGTGGGGGACTGCTTCATTCCTGCACCCGAACGGTTTGCAGCCGGTTTCGATGAACTGGGCTGCATGGTTACGTCCTTCTGGCAATCGACCCCGGTGCGGCCCCGTGCTGAGCAGCTTCGAATCGCCGAAAATCCTCTAGGGCAAGCTGCCGCAGTCGCCCAAGTGCTCGAGGAATTCGCCGACGGCTACACTCCGGAAGAGCTGACGCTTGGCAGTCCCGACCCTCAAGTGATCCCGTTTTTGACTAACTACCTGGGGCGTCATGGAATCCGAGTCCGTGATGCTCGGGGGATCTCCATGGCCGAGTGTTCGCCGCTGAAGCTGCTCTCCATCCTGCGCCTACACCTGCTGCAGCCGACGTATCAAACATTCGCCGAGCTGATCCGCCATCCGGACCTGGAACGCTGGCTGGAGCAGGAGCTTGCCATCGCTCCAGGCTCCCTCCCGACCCTCAGCGACGTATATCAATGTGACCATTTACAATCGAGCTTTACACCCGCTGCCGTTGGGGAGTCGGTACCCGCGCCCCTTCGTGCGCTGGCAACGAAACTCACCGACTTGCTGAAAGCGTTTTCCCAAGAGCAATCGCTCGAGGCGTGGGCCGAATCGCTGCTCGAACTCTTTCGACTAGTGTACGGGACACTCTCCGCTACCGACCGTTCCCGCCGAACGACCTACGAAAGTTGCCTGCAGGTTCTTGATGTACTGCATGAGCTTGCCGGTCTTGAGGGAGTCGGTAGTAGCACCTCAGCCGTAGAGGCATTATCGCTCGTGCTTCATGCTCTGAGCACGCGGCGGGTGCCCCCGACCGCACTCGACGACGAAATCGAGCTATTAGGGTGGCTCGAGCTGCCGCTCGATGATGCGGAGCTGCTAATCGTGTGCGGCCTCAACGAAGGTTGTATTCCTGAACGGTGTGGCCCGGATGCCTTTCTACCGGACTCCCTGCGCCGCAAGCTCGGTGTAACCGATGACTCGCAACGCTTGGCTCGTGATAGCTATGTCCTGGCCTTGCTCCTCGGCGAGGAGCGAAAGACATTCCTGATTGCCGGTCGACGAAACGTGCTTGGAGAAGTGCTGCAACCCAGCCGACTGCTACTTCCGGCTGAAGGGCGCGCGTTGGCCGAGGCGTTGCTTCGCTTCTATGAAGGTGCGGCGGATGCCGACGGCAGTACGTTCTTCCTGGCGAAGGCGCCGACGGCGCGACCTTTCCCCTCGATCCAAGCACCGCCTCCGCAGCAAGTCGAGCGAATGAGCGTCCGGTCATTTGCAGACTACCTGCGTTGTCCCTATCGCTTTTATTTACGCCATGTATTGCGCTTGGAAAGCGTGGACGACGACGTCCATGAAATGGACGGTCGAGTATTCGGCATCCTACTGCATGACGTGCTGCGGTCGTTCGGAGAGGAGGATGCCGCCAAGGACAGCACGGATGCTCGCGAGCTCTGCTCGCTGCTCGACACCCTTCTCGATCGCACGTTTCTGACCCGTTTCGGTCGAGGAGCACTGCCTGCGGTCGCCCTCCAGCGGGAATTAGCGCGGGCTCGCCTGCATGCGTTTGCGAGATGGCAGGCGTTTGATCGTCGCCAGGGCTGGCGTATCGCGTACATCGAACACGATATCGACCCGCTCCACACTTGCCTCGCGCTTCCGAACAACCGTCAAATGCAGGTCGGTTGTCGGATAGACCGCATCGACATTCACCAGAGCACCGGCGAGTGGCGCATCATCGATTACAAAACCGGAGATCGAGCGCAATCCCCGGAGAAAGCTCATTGTCCAAAGGGCGACTGGGTCGATTTACAACTACCGCTATACGACCTTTTCATCCGTCGTGCGTTCTCTCAGGTCACTCAGCTCGCGCTGTGCTATCTATGGCTTCCTGCTGACTTCGAGAAAAAACCACTCTCCATAGCGCAAGCTTCATGGGGGTTCGAAGACCTGCAGCGCGCTACACAAGTCGCGCATGAAGTTGCCACCGCAGTCTCCAACGGCGTTTTCTGGCCGTACCATCGCGATCACCCCTTCGACCCGGCTCTCGATGAGATACTGCGGGGACTGCCGGAGCTTTCGTCATGAGCGACTTACAGCAGCTAGACTTCCCTCCCCTGTTGGTCCGTGCAAGCGCAGGCACAGGAAAAACGTTTCAACTGTCGAACCGGGTCATCTCGTTGTTGGCTGCCGGCGAGCGTCCGGAGCGTTTGCTCGCCACGACCTTCACCCGGAAAGCAGCCGGAGAGATTCAAGAACGCATCTATACTCGTCTCGCGAAAGCCGCTTTGTCAGAAGAAGAAGCTGAAGCGCTCGCCACACATATCGGCACCACCACCTTCGACTCGGGACGAGCACGTGCACTGCTGAAGCAGCTGGTCGAGGTACAGCATCGACTGCAAATCTGCACTTTAGATAGCTTCTATATGCAGATTGCCACCGGGTTCGCTCTGGAACTGGGCCTTCCGCTCCACTGGAGAATGCTTGAAGAGGCCGATCATGCCGCGCTGGTAGAGGAAGCGGTACGACGCGTGGTCTCAGTCGATCGTCAAGGCCTTAGAACCATCTTATTGCTCCTCCAGCAAGGAAAGCATACTCGCTCCATTGCCGCACCCCTGCGAGGTCTGATCACATCGCTCTACGAAACGTTTCGTGAATCGGATGCCGCCCAATGGCTGATGCCGCGCGGGAGCGGCTTTCTGAGTCGGTCACAGCGAGTCGGGTTGCTCGAGGCGATCCGCGACCTGGCCGTGCCGACCACAAAGGACGGCAAGCCGAACAAGACCTGGCTCAACGCACAGACGACCCTTCTCGAGTGCATTCAAACGAAGCAGTGGGACCGTGTACTTGCCGCCGGTCTTGGAAAATGTGTCGCTTCGGGGAGCCGCAACTTCGGTCGTGTGGCTATTCCGGACGAATGGCACGACGCCGTAGAACCTTTCGTCAAGCATGCGCTCTATGTGTCGATGGCCCGACTTCGACGACGGACCTTCGCCTTTTATCGACTTCTTGCGCGTTACCATCGCCAGTACGCATTGCTGAAGGCAGAGCGAGCACAGTTGGAGTTCAGCGATATTACCTACGCCCTGGCGAACTCCGCCGTGCGTTCGCAGATGGACGACATCTTCTTTCGGCTCGACACCCGAATCGGTCATATCCTGCTCGACGAGTTTCAAGATACTTCCATGCACCAGTGGTCGATACTCGCGCCGCTCGCTGACGAGGTGCTGGCGCAGTCCGGGTTGGAGCGGACGTTTTTCTGCGTCGGCGACACCAAGCAGGCAATTTATGCCTGGCGGGGTGGCAAGGCGGAGATTTTTGACTCTCTCCAGCACTCCTATCCCCAACTGGTCGAGCAGCGTCTGGGGAAGAGCTGGCGTTCCTCCCAGGTCGTGCTCGATACGGTCAACCGTGTCTTCGCCGCGATTCCAGACGCACCCGCGCTGGAAGGATGCGGCGCGACAGTTGAAGCATGGCTCCGTGATTTCGAGCCGCACGCGAGCCAAAAGGCGTTAGACGGGTATGTGCAGCTGCTTGAGACAGGAGCAGCCGAAGAACAAGATGAGGAAGCCCCGACTACCGCGGCCACTTTTGCTGATGCAGTCCGACTGATTGCAACCCTCGCTGAAGAGCGTCCGGATTGTTCGATCGGCGTGTTGGTTAGAAAGAATGCGGTGGTCAAAGAGCTGGTGTCCGAGCTACAACGTCGCGGCATACGCGCTAGTGAAGAAGGCGGCAATCCCCTGACCGACTCCCCGGCAGTGTCGCTCCTGCTTGCTGCGCTGCACCTGATCGATCACCCGCGTGACTCGGTGGCGCACTATCGGGTGCTGGAGTCGCCGCTTGCCGAGCCTCTGTCACTTCCCGCACTTGCGGACATGCATGCGGTTTCCCGATGGAGTGTCAGCATGCGTGAGCGGCTTTCCGAGGAGGGACTTGGCGCTCTCCTTTCTCGATGGACGGAAGCACTCGTCCCTCATGTCGACTTGGAAGACGCGCATCGACTCCTTCAATTCCTCGAGCTCGGCTACACGTTCGATTTGCAGGGCTCAACGCGGACCTCGTCCTTCATCCGCTTCGTACGGCGCCGCAAAGTAGAGAATCCATCCGGCGAGCAGGTCCGCGTGATGACGATTCACAAGAGCAAGGGGCTGGAGTTCGATATCGTCGTTCTGCCTGACCTCAACAATCGTTTTACACCGCTGTTCCCCAAGATCCTCAGCGATCGGTCGCACCCGCTACTGCCCGCGAGTCGAATCGTGGCCTACCCGGACCAGGATGTCCGTGCCGCTCACGAGGATTTGCAGGCCATGTATGAACAGTGGGAGCAAGATCAGGTAAAGCAGTCGCTGAGTATGCTGTATGTCGCCCTGACTCGAGCCGTCCATGCGCTCTATATGCTGGTGCCTCCGGAAGGAGAGACGAAGCGTCAAACACATGCAAACGTACTACGCCATGCACTCGGAGCAGATTCCGGAGCAAAGGGCAGCGTTCTTTATGAGGTCGGCTCTCCTCTGTGGAAAAAGGACGCGGGGCTGGAGTCGGCGCATCGAACCGCAGAGGCGCACTCCCCCACAATCACCCTCGCGTCACAGCCGTCCCGACATCGCCGTTCGCTCGAACGCCGCTCCCCCTCGTCTCTCGAAGGCATGAACGACGAAGCTACCCTCGCGACGAAGCTGCAGCTACGTCCCCAGGCTGCGTTGCGCCGTGGAACGGCCGCCCACGCGGTTCTTGAACGGATTGCATGGTTGGATGACGAAGTGCCTGCCATCGAGATGCTCCTCGCAGTCGCCGAATCGCATACCCTGCATGCGGCTGCGGCCCACGCAGTCGTTGCGTCTGTACTCGAGGCCGTACGGCAGCCCGCGTTTCGTGCACAGCTTAGCCTGGCTCGGTATCAGGCTCGCGCCGCCGAAGATCTGGCACTTTTCCGCGAGCACCCCTTCGCTGTTCGAGAAGAAAACACGCTCCTAAGCGGCACATTCGACCGGCTAGTGGTCGGATCAAGCGGGAACACGCCGCTCTTCGCTCATGTCATCGATTTCAAGACCGACCGTATCGAAAATCCCCTGGCACTCGAGCAAAAGATCAAGATGTATCAACCACAGCTCGCTGCTTACCGTTTGGCCGCATCCAAAAGCTGCGGACTACCGGCAGCAAAGGTCGAGGCGCAGTTATTGTTTCTTGACGGCGGACACACCTATAGTCTGGAGTAGGCACTCGGCCGCTTGCTCGCAAGAACACGCTGCCGCTTGTGGCAACAGCAATGCTGCGACCAGTCGGTCTCGCAGCGAGTTCGCGACAAATCTAGGTTAGGAAGAGTTTGATCCGGTGTTAGTGCAGAGCCGACCCGCGGGTAACCGCCGGGAGGCGATCTTCAATGTCCTGCGCGGAGGCGGCAAGCGCGAGCATGAGCTCCTGCAGTTCGAGTATCTCCTGGGAAGCATCCTCCAGTGAGTCGAGCAAGTATGCCGGTAGCTCGTCGTTCGACTTGGAATGATCCATGGTTCCCCCTGCGCTCGTACCTTACAGAAACCGGCTGCTTTGATCTAAAACCTGGTGGCAAGAAAGCGAACCTGAAAAACATGCGATCGAAAGCAGCCCACCTACTAAGTAAGAGTATCGGCGGGGAGGAAAGGTTGCTTTAATTCTAGGTTCGCCGCACAACCCTCGCGCCACAACTTTTACAATCGTTGTAGGGCGTTACCCAAGCAATACTGGAGAAAATAGAAGAAAGTTCCGGGAATAGGAGGTGAGATGGACGGGCGGTTTCTGTTCGAATCGAGCGAGAACGGGTCCATTGGCTTCAGCAGCTCTTCGGCCTTGCAGCCGGCTATTTCGACGCGCGAGCTACTTCAACCGGTCGAGGAGCGGTAACCTCCGGCTCAAAGCGAACCAACTCCGCATCGACAGTGCCAACCAACACTTTGCTTTCCAGCTTGAGGACTTCGCGATTATCGTCGGCGGAGATCCAAATAGCCGCATATTTCAAACGCTGCTCGCCTTCCGAGTCGGTCAGCTTCTGCACCGTCGGATAGACTTTAATCGCGTCATACTTTCGTCCGCGCACCTCGATAACCTCACGAGCTGCGATATCGAAAGATATCAAGAACCGGTGCTTGCCGTTGAACACGTCGAATTCCTTCTTCGCACCCATATCCAACGGCAGACTTCTTGCGAGGAAAGCAGCAGAAATAGGATCGAACGTCGCATTCTCGCTGCGAAACTCGCGCGGTTCCCGGTCCTTGCCGTTCTTGATGTAGTTCGCCTGAATCACTCCGTCATCCGAGAAGGAGACTTCACGAAACTTCTCTCTGGAGTTCTCTCGCTGGAGACTGTAAAAGCGCGCCGGCTGGAACGAGTGCGCGTCAAACACGCTCTCGCTCGTGAAGCGAAGCTTGTAAAAGATATCGATAAAGTCACCCGTCTGTGCGGAAGCTTTCACTTTAAGTGCCGGACGGTCGCCCAGCTGCTCGTCGTCAACGACGACTCGCGCCTCGGCCACGGGAATGCCTTGCCAGGAGACCTTGTAGAAATAGGTCCCACGTTCGAAATCTGATTTCGCCGGAATATATCGCTCGGTTTTGACGTTTACGGCGCTAGGCTCGATGTAGTCTGCAAAGACCGAAGAGACCGAGCCGAGAAGGCATGCTGCCGTGATGATAGCGGCAGCCCAATTGCGACGCAGCAATCTGCCCCCTTCTGTAAAACATCTTGTTCGAAGCGGATGTGTCATTGCTCTTCCATATGCTAGGCCCTTGGTCGTTTTGGGCGCCATAGCATTACGCCCATAGCATTACGCACCGTCCCGGGCCCTTGCTTTGCTCCCTACACCCCGAGTCTTGAGATGCTAAACGAGAAGACGTAGCTTGACGAAGAAATTTTTCTCGGTTCCAAACAAGAGTAATTTACCTGCTTTTTAAAGCTTTGCAATACCCGGGCCAGGCCCGACAGTTTTCCTCGGATCGAATGGCAATTGCTGATACATCTCCGAATCTTGCAGGGGTCTTACGTCGCATGTTTCCCGCGGCGGCGACCGAGCAAATTCAACAGGCTTATACGTATGCGATAGAAAATGGAGGTGGTAGAGAGTGCGATTTTGAACGTGACCCCGAAGCGTCCTACAATCCTCGCCCGGCGCGAATTGCACTAATTCTAATCAATAACGCGGAAGTAAGAGAGGTCGATGAGCTGCAAGCTGCACTGCTCGCGACTGTCCCCCTCCCCTCTTCGAGCGACGGCTTCTCCGATCTCGTTCGTCAGTGGGCTCAAGCAGCGGCCCGTATTACCTCCGAACCGTCGCAGGCGGACCCCTGCTCCGTGCCGCCCATTCGAATCGCGCTCGCTCACTACCTCGACCGCGCTCGACACCTCCATCTCGCACCACCGGAACGCTGGCCGGAAGTGACTACCGCTGCTGCAGGCCACATAGCACTTGCCGCAACTATCTGCCCTCCGTTACACGTTCTCATAGACGCTTGGTATAAACGGTTTTCGAGAACTCGGACCCGCACCTAACAAGACCCTGCAGTTCCAACCGCACGCATGGGAAGTAATGACGAGTAATGGCTGACGCATCCATCGAAAGTTCCGAGGCGACGTCCAGAGCGGACGAGCTGGAAGGTGAGCTCCCGAAACTCGATCTGCTTGATTATCTCATCTATCCGCCTTTCTTTTTTGCCTTTCTCGGTACGTTGCTTTTTTTTGAGTTGTTGTTTCGTGTGGCGCAGTTCCGCCCGATGGCCGTTCGAGAGCGAGTTGCCGCGGCTTTCAACCGCTGGGTAGTACGCACCCTGTACCTCGTCGGCGTTCGTGTTCGCTACGACAACCATCGCGAGTACCCGACAGGCCGACCGTACCTGATCGTATCGAATCATCAATCGATGTTCGATATCAGCATCTTGCATCAGGCGTTTGCTGCGCATCGCCCGAAATTCGTCGCCAAGAAGGAACTGAGCCGGGGGATTCCCGGCGTCTCGATCTGCTTGCGTACCGAAGGAGCTGCGCTCATCGATCGCTCGAACCCGCGCCAGGCTATTCCGGCAATTCAGGAGCTGGGAAAGCGGATGGCAGAAGAGCACTTCAGCGTGATTCTCTTTCCGGAGGGCACTCGGGCTCGACGCGGCAAAATGAAAGCGTTCAAAAGCGGAGGTATGCTCAACCTCCTCAAGAAAGCGCCCGACGTGCAGATTATTCCGGCAGCACTTGACGGCTCCTGGAAAATCGCCGGCAGAAAGCTGGGGCCGGTCCCACGCGGTACTCTCCTCCACGTCAAGTTCGGCGAACCAATCTCCTGCGCGGAGCTTGGTCTCGCTGAAGCAGCCCGGCAAGCAGAACACCAAGTTCGAACCCTGCTGCAAGAAATTCGTCAAGAGGAGCAGGCCGGCAGCTAGTCCTGTCCCTCCCTATCCTTGACACACCCAATGGTACGACGAAGAGAGTTCGTAGCGGTTATCCTCGCGGTCGCGCTTCGGTCCACACATCACCGAGGCGCGAAGCCCAATCGAGTTGTCCTGCGGAGTTAGAAAGAAGGTGTAGCGAGGACTGCAGCCACCCGCGCATTTCTCGTAGAGAGCCCTTCCCGCCTCTCCTTTGCCGCGGGAGAAGTCTTGAATCCACTCCGCAACGGCCTCAGTGTCCGCAAACTGTTGCTGCGGCACCACGAAGGGAGGCGCTTGCCGCTTCTGCTCACAGTCTTCCTGCCCCGTATACGTATCGAGCGTCTTTCGCGGCACTGAACGATATATCACCTCAGCGACTACTTCTCCGTTGCACCATTGCTCGCACGCCGCCGGTGGAGCACTTTCTCGGACCCTCTGCAGTGCCGTGTCCAGCATGCGATTGGACTCTGCAGCCAAGGAACCGTCCCGTGTGAGGATATTCGCCCACAAGTCCGCGGTCGCCTCAACCTGCGCGATGGGGACTTCCGTCTCACTCTCGACGCCCTTCTCACTCTCGACGCAAGGAGTTGCAGTGGTGCCCAAAAACATCGCGCTACAAGCGACAACCCCCACCACCTTTAACCTGCCGATGTCCCGCATAGGGCTTCTCTACTGGCACTGCCCGAAGACTCGCCGCAGCGGCTGAGACACAGCAAAGTTCATTGAACCATTCGTGTTGCCGTACTGGGAAACGTTTCCGACGATTTCACCCGGGCTGCCGTTGTGCGACACCAGGACGTAGCCGAATCGGTCACCACCAACATTTGAATGGAGATCGAAGTCCGCGCGTCGCTGCGGCTCGATCGTAAAAGGTCGACTGAAGTCTCGTCCATCGAAGTCTACCGCAACCCATTCTCCTCGAATCGTGTTCCGGGACAAATTCACCAGCTCGAGAAAGTTGAAATCGTTGACCACCGTATTGAAGAAGCCAATCAAGCTGCTGCGGTCCGTCAAGGGATCGCCCAGGAACGACACGTCCCGATCATTGGGGTCATTGAACTGTCCATTCGGCCTATCATCGGCAGCAAAGTCATCATCTACAATGTCGTCCGAGTCATTAACCGAGACCGGCCGCTGTGGTGTGCCGGGGACAGAATTCAGATTCTCTCCGGGGTCCACAGTATCGAACGGGTTATCGAAACCATTGTTGAGAAACGGATTGTCGGCGCCACCGGAAGAAGTAGTCAGAGATCCGCGCGGGCCGGAATTTCCGTCAAAGAAGTCGCTGGGCGTCGTATCCACCGGGTTACCGGCATTATTGGTTGAACCCGGTCGTGCACCAATCCCTCCTAACGACCCGGAAGTCCCCGTTATACCCGAACTTCCCCCAATCTCCGATCGGCCACTACCGATGTCACCGGCAATTCCACCGACCGCGCCTTGCGCTCCAGCGAACGCGGGAAAAGCGAGCAACAGAAGCAGAAGAGTGGCGACAGCGATCGCGGAGATCGTGGAATGGCCAAGGCGGCGCGTTGCGAAAAACGGTAGTCGGACCATGAGTGCTCTCCTTCTGCTGTAGCTACGGCTTTTGTCACTACTGGGCCTCACTTCGCTCGGTAAAGACATGACGCTACTCAGCACTGGTGGAAAATCACGGTCTGGAGCAGACGACCTGCGTCAGATCAGCTACCTGCTTGTCTGCGCTCGCTATAGTAGCTAGCTACCGACGAGACTCATGACGGGAGGGCCTCAGCATGCCAAAAGCTTGGTCTGACAAAGACGAACGGATGTATGAACACATCAAGGACAGTTCGAAAGGTCGAGGGAAATCGACGTCTCGTGCCAAGGCAATCGCTGCTCGCACGGTGAACAAGCATCGTCGGGAAGAGGGACGCACCAAGAGCGGAAAGAAGTCCAGCTCAGGAACCGGCAATCCCAACTCGGCGCTCGAAGACCGAAGCAAGGAAGAGCTTTACAACCGCGCCAAGCAGCTCGACATCAGCGGCAGAAGCAAGATGTCGAAGAGCGAACTCGCAGACGCTATTCGTGACAAGTAGCACTTGTACCATTGAAGTGACCGGCTCCGCCTCAGAACCTGAAGACGACGTTCGGCTGAGTTGACCAAGATTGCCGCAGCTTTGTGGCGAGATCAAAGAATCGTGAAGAGCATTAGGAAGGCTATGTCAAGGAACCCGATACTCTTGCTGTTGGCTCTCGTGTTGTTTGGCAGCGGGTGCTCACCCACTCGACTGACCTCCGTCTGGTCGGAAGCCAGCGTCCGCCCCGTGCACAAGCTGATAGTAGTAGGCATAGAGCCCTCCATTGCCGATCGGCGTGTGTTCGAGCGAGAGTTTGCCGGCGTCTTCGAGGACGCCGGTATCGAAGCATTCGAAAGCTATAAGCTATTGTCAGACAACGAGCAGCCCAATCGACAGACGCTCCGTCCGACTATCGACCGAACGGGAAGCGATGCGATCCTGGTTTCGTCCATTGTCGAGGTGACTGACGAGGCAGAGTACGTTCCGGGATGGTCTCGCGTTGATTATGTCGGTCCCTATGGATTTTACGACCGCTACTACCCTTGGGCCTTTGATCGCGTCTCTGCCCCCGGCTACGTGGTAAGCTACAAGAACTACACCTTGGAATCGCTACTCTACGAGGCCCGAAGCGGCAAGCTCCTCTTTGCCGCAACATCAAAGACGATGGATCCGGACTCAATACACGAACTAGCCGATTCTCTCGCGGAAGAAATTCTCGACCAACTTCGGGAGCTCGGAGTCGTTGCGAGCACAGACAATGGAAAGAGCGCTGACGGTGCATCAGCGCCTTGAGGGTTGCGCATAGCGTCACATGAATCCACTCGTTCTTACCCTGTTACTTCGCGAAAGAACGTAAGGCTTGGAGAGACAATCAAGGTTCCAGTCGGCTCCTGGCTTCCATCTTCTCCTCGAATCGTGCCGCCAAAGCCAATCATTTCGACAACTCTCCCGTTTACAATGTGCTGAGCACCATAACGAAAGTGAAAGCCGTCAACCAGCTCGCCTGCAGGAACGACATGTTCATAGACAATGCAGAGGATTCCACCTTCTACCGGAATAGATTCCGTAGACATCGCCACGAAAGCCGCTTGCTCTTCGCCCCGCCTCGCGACTATCGGCTGAGCACGTAACAGCAAATTGTGAGCGGCAATCCGACGCAGCTCTAGACCGTGTTTGGAAGAGGACACAGCAGAGAGTTCCTCAGGTGTGGCGAACGTCATCGAGCTCCGTTCGCAATCCACCCGAAACTTGATCTCACCATACGGAGTGGCACAAACAAACCAACGAATCACGGAAGTTCTCCTTTTCAAAAACGCACGAAGGGTCCGCGGAAGGGATGATTATCCCGTCCGCCGACCCCTCGCCGTCGAAGGTGAACTTCAGCTATCAAAAATAACCTTTCGCACCGTCTTCGCTCTTGAAGAATGTAGAAACAACTCTGCAAAAGGAAGAAGGAGCTACTTATTCAATCTTCCATGTCAAAGAAGCAGCGGCATAGTCAATAGCACAAGTTGACTAGCAAGTCTTCGTGAGTGACCTACGCAAGCTAGGTAGGGAAACAGAGGAAGGCGAGTATCCCCCAGGCGGACGAGTCAACTTGTTAAAGTAACTGCGCGTTTACGGAATCCGCGGCCCTCCGTCTTCCGCATGAGAATAGAAAGCTCTGTGCCGGTAGTCCGGTGGTCATGCCTCAGAACTCATAACGAACCTTCGCTTCTGCGAAAAGCGCCTCATCAGTATCCTCGAATGCCGCTCCCGGTTCGAAGTAGCCCAGCGCAAGGCTGGCTTTTAGACCGGAATCTGCTTTGTAGGCGATAATCAAGTCAACTTCGTGCCCGAGGCTTCGGCTCTCTCCGGTGAGATCTGCGTCTATTGCAGAGTCGCGGAGCACATCGACACGCTGATGTTGCTGATAGTGGTGCACCAGAAGTTCGATCGACGTAGGCTTCGAGGGCCTGATGCCGCCACCTAACGTGTAGATGAGCATATTGCTCAACTCCGGATCGAATAACTCGCCGTAGTACCGAACTCGAGCTTTTCCGCTCAGCTTGGCATCATTGTCTTGCAACCCGGTTTGGCGGAAATTCGTGTCTGATCCACCTTCAGGGCGGCTGTCCCCGCTTCCCATTGCAAACCCCACGATGACGGTCGGCTTGAGCGAAGTATCGCCCTCAACCGTTCCACCGACATCGAAGCCGTATGCCCGAATGTCGGCAGCATTCGCATCTCCATAGACATACGACGCACTGCCCCAATACTCGACGTCATTCGGCAGTTCGCCACTTTTTTGAATGACGAAATGAAACGTTTGCTCATCTTCAGCCGAGTACTCATTGCGGTAGAGCAAGAAAGCGCTAGCTCGATCCTCCTCGACGACCTGAGCATCGTATCGAAGAAGTGAGTAAAAACCCCTAGCCTCATTCTCCCCGCGCAGGACATCCTTGCCCCGCACCTCGAAGACCGATGCACCAAGTAAGCCGCCCCACCGTTCCAGCTGCAGCAGAATTCCGTCAACTTCCTCGTCTATCACCCACTCTCGAGAATCGACAATTCTCTGGCGACCCAGACGTAGCAGGCTATCAGCCACGCCCGTAGCGACGTCGGCATAGGCCTGTGTCACGTCGAAGGTAGTTTGATCATCCTTACGATTTTGCTTGTCCTCCACTAAGCTCAGACCCGGCTCCAAGTTCGTAAAAAGTTCGACGCTGGGACTAGCGTGATAGCGAGCAGCAAACGACCAGGTCGGATCCACGCTGCCGAGGTCCTCATTGCTGCTGCGATCGAGATTGAAATTCCGTTCGGCAGTAGCTTCCACTTCGACTCGATTTCCGATGAATAGTCCAGGCACCACTTCCGCGTCGGTGGCTGGTGGGGCAGAGAAGTCAAATGCGGCGTCACGAGGCTGTCCTACACAGGAGCCCCCAAACAGAAGTGAAGGGGCGATCGCCAAGCCCAACGTAGTAGCCAATGCTTTCCGAGCACCCTGATTTCGCCTTTTAGCTTGAACTGTTTCCTTCTCCCCCCAGACTGCTAAGCGTTCTTTGCAGAGTATCATGAGACTGGGACGAATATGCTCGCGACCGCTAATCGCCGTGCAGAGGTAAAGATGGCGAAGCAGAGAAAGAGTGGTGTAGCCTTCGATGCGATCGGCCACGCCCGCTCCCGCAAGCCGGACATAGGTGGAGGTCAAGCCGTCAATTGCACCCTGGAAGTAACCGGCATCTCCGTGTTGCCGAAGTCCGAGTTCCACTAGGTGAGCAACATAATTTCCGATATCCAACGCCGGGTCTCCGTAACAGATGAGATCCAGATCCAAGAAGCAAAGCCCGCCTGTCGGTCTCAAAAGAAGCTGATCGAAATAGAAGTCTCGGTGAATCACTGCATCGTAGCTGCCCCGCAACATGCACCTCAGCGATTCGATAGGCGCTACGAAAGCGGCAATGGCTGAGGCGTCCTGGGGATGACGCGCTCCCACTTCGTCTAGCTTCTCGAGCAGAGCGTCAATTTCATCATCAATGGTGTAGTAGCGAAGCCCTTCAAGCGACGCGCTATGCAAAGAGTAAGCCGCACGAGCGACCTGCCGATGCAGTTCGACCACCTCTTTTGAGTGTAGACGAGCTGTCATCACTTGCCCTTGCACCTTTCGATATGCCCACAGACGGTACTCCGGCTCTCGGAGCACGAGCTCCGGAACAGCCACATGGCCTTCTGATTCGACACCGAAGCCGCGCTGCCACAAGGCATGGTGGGCGCGCAGACTTCGCTCTGGAATCCCTTTCACGCGGCTTTTGGCGATGAACAATGCTTGCTGAGGCCCCGCGGAATCAGCCCACCTGACGTCGATCTCCAGAAGGCAACGCTTTTTCGGCTTTACACGAAGGAGAGTGACAGCACTCACCTCTGCGCACTGCGGGACTACCCCGGATGCCTTCAACACACCGGAAAGCGGATTACTGTGACCATTGGTAGCAACAAGCGGCTTGATATAGGACAGCGACTCATCCAGAGCGTGCCGTTTGTCGCTCGGCCAACAAGTCTCCGTTGCGGCCACGGAGCCGTATCCCCAATAACGCCGTGGCTGAGCGGCAGCAAGCCAGAGCTCGCTCAGTTTTAGGATTCTTTCTGCTCCCTCACCCCAGTCTTGCACGCGCTGACGAAACGGCGACAAAATGAGACCGAACGCGGCAAGAGCCGTGAAGGCATGAAGTGCTTCGGGGCATATCGAGCAAGCACCGTCCTCGTACGCCGCCACTAACCGTTCCGCTAACCCCTGGCAGTCATCAAAGTCTATTCGCTGATCTACGGTGACATGAGCCAGCAACGAAGCGAAATCCAACTCAGCCGGGCCGTACTCCGCGTTATCAAAGTCGATACCGACGACACGTCGCTCGTTCCGAATGAGTTGCCCAAAGTGGAAGTCGCCATGGGTAAGCACCGGTCTGGCTGACTGACTATGAATACAAGCAAGTGCTCGTCCCACAAGGTGGCTCGCCCGTTCAACAACATCGGGGACAATTACACGACAATCCTGCAGAAGCGCGAGAGCCCTTTGCGCAGGATTCCAGCTATTGCCCCACCCGGCGGGCGGAACTGCCGACCGGTGGACGCGTCGGAGCAGCGCTGATGTTTGTTGAGCAATTTCTCCGGAGACAAGCTCCTGCGGCGAAAGATCTTCAAAGGCGATGCCGTCCATCCATGGATAGACTACACAGCGCCGCTTGGTATCGACGCCAACTGGCGCTGCCCAAGTATCGGCATCAATCGTCGAGCACAGCGCAAGATGCTGCCGCACCTGTGCCAGCTCCTGATCGGAATAGAACTTCAAGAGTACCTTTTCGCCGCTTCCATCCTCCGCACATGCGACATAGCGCCGCTCCGGCTTGTATCTCAGGGACTGAAAGCTCTCGATGCGACCTTTTGACCGAAACACCTGTTTTCCAATTGCCGCCCGACCGGGCTCAGTTTGCAAATGTCGTAGCCCTTTAATGTGGCGGTCCGCGCCGAGTGCGCGGGCGAACACTCCGTCAGAAGGATAGGCGAAGACGGATGATACCCCATTGACAGGATGCTTTTCTCGTCGCTCTTTTGCTTGCTTTTCAGCCAGGGAGGGATGAAGACACTTCAAGTACAAGTACAGCGGCTGTTGCCCATCGCTGTATTGATAGGCGCAGAGACAACTCTGACCCGGCTTATAACGGAGATAGTAAGGCCGAGGCGATACCCCCTGAACCTCCGCTCCAGTCAAGCGTTGAACTGCATACGCCGCAAAACTGGAGTCTAGCACGTAGCGGAGTCCGGGTAACGCCCCGTCTCTCTCGATAAGTTTTTTATCGTCGCATCCCATCATTGGCGACACTCCCCGAATCCCGCCTGTTGAATCGCGTAGAGCCCTGCATATCGGGAATTCAGTGCCATCAGCTCGAGATGGCTGCCTGCCTCTATCACCCGCTTTTCATCCAGCACAACGATATGGTCGGCTGACGCCGCATGCCGCAAATCATGGGTGACATGCAGTATGGTCGCTCGCCCGGCAAGCATTCGGATTGCGTCACTTACAAGCTTCTGACTCTCGGGGTCGAGACCCGACATCGGTTCATCAAGCAACAGTATCGGACGTTGCCGCACGACCGCTCGCGCAATTGCGATACGCTGACGCTGCCCTTTGGAGAGTGTCACGCCGCGCTCTCCAACGAGAGTATCCAACCCGTCTGAAAGAGAGCTTATGAATCCGGCCAATTGAGAGGTAACAATCGCATCATGCAATCGCTCCTCGCTCACGTCGGTCAGTCCACCCAGTATATTGTCGCGAATTGAACCTGCGAACAGTTCTGTATTCTGGAGCACTACTGCTATCTGCTCCCGGAGCGAGTCGATGCGAAGCTTTGCGATTGACAATCCGTCTACGCGGATATCTCCGCCATCCGGCTGATAGAATCGAAGGAGAAGACTCAGGAGCGTTGACTTCCCGGTTCCCGACGGTGCGAGTAGCACCGTATGACATCCTGCAGGAGCATGGAATGAAACCTTGGACAGAATCTGTTGCCCTGATTCGTATCCGAATGAAACGTCACGAAACTCGATCGCTCCTTGTAGAGGCGGCGCGACGACAGCATCAGGAGCATCCTCGACCTCGGGAACGGCATCGAGAATCTCAATGATTCGCTCCCCTGCAGCGGCCGCTTTTGAGAGTCGAGCACAGTATTTGGAGTAGTTTCGCATCGGCTTGAATGCGTTCTTGAGATAGGCGAGAAATACGAGCAGCCCTCCGATTGTGAGTTCGCCTTCAAGAACAAACCAGCCCCCCAGAAACAGTACGGCAGCTGACTCGATTCCAATGAGAAAGTCGACCGACCGCTCGAGCTTCGCGGACGCACGCTGGACGGTAACTCCCTCCTTCAGTGACTTCTCGTTTCCTTGGCTAAATAGACTTCCAAAGGTTTGCTCGAGCGCCAGCGCCTTCACCGTCGCGACCGAAGCGAAGGCCTCTGACACACTCGCTGCCATCGAGGACTCAAGCTTCCGCTGGCGACGGGCGGCGGTATGAATCCGCCTCGATAGACGAACCGTCATGTAGTAAAGAGCCGGCAGGAGACAGATGCTGATCAAACCGAGCTTCCAGTGCAGAAGCAACATGACAAGAAACATCCCCCCAATCACCACGATGTTGCCGGCAAGCGGCAGTGCGGCCGTAACCATGACATCCTGGAAAAGCCCCACATCACCTATCATCCGAATCACAAGGTCGCCGTGCCGAGCACTTGCGTAGTACGACAGGGACAACTTCTGCATGTGGGAGAATAGCCGGCTGCGTACACGTTTGACCACGCGTTGGCCAAGGTGCGCAAAGCAGAGGGTATTGAAATATGCAGCAACCGCGCGCAATGAAATCACGACGCAATAGAGCAAACTCAGCGTCGCAATACTGGTTAGAGGAGCGTGGGTCCCTCGGTAGTTTCCCTCGAGAGATGGGGTCAGGACAGAATCCACCAGATACTTCAGAGGCCAGGGCTCGATGATGCGCAGAGCGACTTCCAGAAATAGCGTCGCTGCTCCCCCGCAAAGTAGTCCTTTATGAGGAGCGACCTCGGGCCAGAACCGTCGAAATATTTGCCATGGATTCTGCGATCCACCGTTCGTAGTACTCATGTGGTCGCCCGCTCCCTCTCCGTCCAATGCCTAGTCTCTTCTTGTCTCCTCACCCCTGCGATAATCGCCTTCGCGATGTGTCTCCATTGGTGGCGAGCGACGACGTCCTGTCGAGCCTGCTCCCCAAGGCGACTGCGCAGCACGCTGTCGCTTACCAAGCGTCTCAGACAGCAGGCCAACTCCGTGCTTGAGCCCGGTGTGTATAACAGCCCGTTATGTCCGTGATCGATGGTCTGGGCCGGCTGTCCGAGCGAACTCGACACGACCGCAAGTCCCGCCGCCATATATTCGTAAATCTTCAACGGAGAGAAGTAGAAGCCTTCCGCTACCGAGTACGGCGCTACGCCAATATCGAGAGACGTTAGAATCGCAGGCATCTCCTGCGGCTCGATGGCTCCGAGGAAGGATGTCCGGGACTCGAGTCGGTGCTGATAAACCAGACGCTCGAGATTCCTCCGCTCCGGTCCGTCACCGACGATGAACAACCGAAATGGAGAGCCCCAGGTCTGCAACAGTGAACACGCCTCGACGAGCGACGGCACACCATGCCACGGCTTTAGTGTTCCAACGAAGCCAATGTTCACGACATCACGCTCCCTCGCCACGCTCGGGGGGACATCGGGAGAGATTCTACTCGTGTTTACCCCGTTGGGTTGCACCTGCACGTCGTCTGGAATCGCGCCCTTCTCTATCAAATACCTGCCGACTTCTTCTGACACTGCGAGACAACGCGGTCTCCGCGAAAGTAGCCGTTGCAACACGGCTTCGGCGCCCTGCACATTATACAGTGAACGGTGCTTCGACTGTTCGGCGATTAGCGGAGCGTTTACTTCCAGGTACGCTGAAATTCGTTCTTCTGCTGCGTATTGAATGCCTGCATAGCTCCAAAGCGAGTAGCGTTCGTAGACCAAATCGTAGGGACCGTGAAGACGTAACGCACTGAAAAGGGCACGGTTCATTTTCAGCTTCGCGCGCTCATACGCCGGCCCGTCTGTGCGCGTCGGCTTTGGCAGACGGCGAACCACCGCCCTTGACAGCAGCTCGTTTGCATCACCTTTCGTAGACGGTGAGAAGACATCCACGTGCGCTCCTAATCCACAGAACGCCCCGACCATCTCTTGCAGGTGCACAGAACAGCCTTTTGTGCCGAACACCGGCACCCCGGTGTCCGAGCTGACATATGCTATCCGCATGACAGTTCTCTCCGTGGCGAGGCGAACACGCACTCGCGCATGGTCGCAGCGTTTCGTTCAACGTCGAATTGCTCTTCGATCATTGCTCGGGCTTCGCGTGCCAGCCGGTTCGCTAGCTGAGGCTCATCCAGCAGCCGCTCAATTGCTCGTGCGATCGACACAGGACAATGTTGTGCGACAAGCAAACCCGTCTGATTGTCTCTCAGCACCTCAGGGATGCCTGTCACATCGGTTGAAATGCAGGGGGTTCCCAATGCCATCGCCTCGAGCAGTACCGTGGGAAGACCGTCTCGGTTACCGTCGTCGCCGACAATACACGGCGCGACGAAAGCATCAGCTCGCCTAAGCGCATCTCGAACCCCAGCTTGTGGTTGGGGACCGGCAAACCGCACAAGGTCGTCGACACCGAGCTCGCCGACACGCGCTCTCAGCGTCGCTTCAAGCTCTCCAAAGCCGACCAGCTCACAGCGAACTTCCCTGCCCTCGTCTCGTAGAAGGGCTACCGCATCGATGAGATACCGAAACCCCTTCTTCTCGACGAAACGACCAACGGCAATTACCGATGGCATAGCCGATGGTCGCTCTCGCTGGCGGTACCGAAACATGTCGAGGGGCAAACCGTTGTAAACCCGCTTCACATGCGCATCCGTCTGGCCTACCTTTACGAGATGCTCACGATTGAACTCACTTACGGCTACTACCGCACGAGCATCGTGGATTTTTCTTTGCAGCTGAACCTGGTCGACCGAATCGTGAAATATATCCTTCGCATGAGCGGTGAACGAATACGGTACTCCTGCGAAACGCGCGCCAAGCCGAGCCACCGTGGTCGCCGCACTGGCGAAGTGGGCATGCACGTGGGTGTGGCCATGTTGAAGCAGCAAACCAGCCAGTGCGACTGCTTGATATACCTCTCGGTACTCCTCCGTAGTCACCTCTGACATCCGCTCCCAGAAGCCGGGAATACTCGCAGCTGCTGTCTTCAGTCCGTCCCAGAATTGTGCAGGCTTACCCAACGGGTCAGGGAGGTAAGTCACAGGGGCTCGAACTTGCGCCAGGCTATCTTGAAAGTGAGAGTCGGTGCATGTTTTAAGCGAATACACCGCTATGTCGAGTCCCGCTTTCTCATGCGCTAGAATCTCATTGACAATGAACGTCTCCGAAAAGCGCGGATAGCGCTTCACCACATAGGCGATGCTGACATTCCCCGAGCGCGTCGCCGGGTCAGACAATTCGTCGTAAGCGCTAAACTCGATCGGCATAGCCGTCTCCAAACTCATCATCACTCTCCATTTCGTGTGTATTCCTCGTAAACTCGAGCAGCGCTCTAAGATGGGCGTTGATGTTGGCCAATCCGTCAAAGAGCAGATCAACGGGTATCGCTTGTTTGTCTCTATCCGATCGAAGCTCTGTCGTTATCGCTCGAAGGAGTGTCGTCGGTGAAAGTTCGTTAGGGTGAATTGTCGAGACGTAGCCTAGGGCGGCAAGCCGTTGAGCTCTGATGAATTGTTCCTGCACCGGCTGGATACGCGGCACAATCACTGCGCGTTTTCTGAGCGACAGGATTTCGCATACGGTATTGTAGCCTCCCATGGAAACAACGACATCCGCCGCTTGCATATGGGTAACGAGCTGATCGGTATACTCAATTGCACGCACAGCAGGAGAGTTAGCAATGGAACGTAAATACTCTCGTCGTCGGGCGCTCGGTAGTTCAGGACCTAGAACAATGGTAGAGAAAAACGAAATGTCTTCTGAGCAGTCGTAAATCATCGACCGATAGGCTTCAAGCAGCGCTCCGCCATCTTCGCCACCACCCACCGTAACAAGGACGTGAGCAGTATCACGGCGGGTTACCGCATCAACTTGATCGAGGCCTTCACTAGAAGCCATTTCAAAATTGCCATAGGGTGATGAGCATGCAAGCCGCGTGAAAAAAGGCCCGATAGCACCTAATCTG
>JAGRAW010000139.1 GCA_020434415.1 Bdellovibrionales bacterium | reverse complement strand
CAGACCAGATAACCCTATCGCACCCGAGAGATCCCAGATTGGGACGATGGGGATTCGGCACGATTGGTTTGATAGCTTGGTTTATAACTGTTGTCCCTCCGGGGGTATATCAGCAACGCGGACGGACGGCCTTTGATTCAACCGATATTTTCTTGCCCGCTGCTGATATAAGTAAAATAAAATATCTAGACTGAGCAACTTGGCTCGGGTCGTTCCGTCACTATACGACGGGAAGAAGGCATTTGGATTTGATCGCGACACGCAGACGACAGCTTGGTGTAACGGTGTGGGTGGTGCTCCTCGCAGTGACTACCTATGTCAGTTGGACAGGTGCCGAAAGAACGCCGACGGCTCCCCCTGTCGATTCCGAGGGGGTTCCCGCAGTTCCTGAGGAGGCTCTGTTACCTTCGGAAGACGCCGTGGAACCGCGCGCTCCGACACTTTCGTACGAAGAGAAGGCTTTTGTCCTTCAAGCCAAGATGATTTTTGGCGCCGTTCTCTTCCTTTCCGACCCACAGCAAGGCGCTGCTTCCGGCCGCGAACTCGCTGAGGAAGCAACCGCTTCCTTTGGGGAGTCTCTGGGCACGACACCGCTACGTTCAGGAGAAAGCGCACAGCTACTTCCCTACCTGGAAGTTATCTCCGCTCATGCTTTGGCATTACCCCAAGCGCTCGAACGAACCTGCGCCCGAATTCCCCACGCGGCGGACAGCCCACTCTCGCCCGAGGTTACCCGGTTGGTGGAAGGGCTCTGTGGCCCCGAGAATCGAGTTGGCGCCGAACTTGACGCCGAGCAAGCGCGGCTTGCCCGGACGGAGCTGGATTGGTTCGGCGAATTGCTGATCTACACGTCCGCCCGCCCATCGCCTTCGTTCGACGATGCTCCGGGCACGTTGCGTACGCCCGCGGTAAGATCTTTTTACGTATTGCTTTTGGCGATTTTCCTTGGCATCCCGCTCTTCGGCGTCAGCCTCGTAGGCTTTTCATATTTCGCGGCGAAATTTGCGCGGGGCACACTGCAGCGCGCGTTTCAGCCGAGCCAGGAACGGCCTGAGCTTTTCTTGGAGGTGTTCTGCCTGTATCTCCTTGCCATGCTGCTCCTGCCGAAGATACTCGAAATCGCGGCTCCCGTTGCCGGCATGAAGACTGTCCTCACCGCGAATATTGTCGGCATCTTGCTTTGTCCGCTACTGCTCGTTTGGCCCAGACTGTGGGGACTGAGTTGGCTCGCACTGGCGGATCGACTAGGTCTGCGCCTTGGCGGCGCCGCGCAGCTGCTCAAAGACATCCTCGTCGGACCCCTCGCCTACTTCTGCTCGCTCTCCGTATTTTTTATTCTGTTGGTAGTGTACTCCTTCATCCTCAGCAGCTTCTCTGTCGATCCCAGCAGCGGCGCACACCCCGTAGTGCCTATCCTGACTCAATCCGGAGACAACCGTGCGGTGTTGCTCGTCGCCATTTTGGCTGTGGTCGTGGCCCCCCTTGTAGAAGAACTGATGTTTCGCGGTGCGCTCTACACCTGGCTTCGCGCCCATCTCAACGCCACAGGCACGATCGTAGTCTCCTCCTTGTTATTCGCTATGCTTCACCCGCAAGGAGCCGTGGGAGTTTTGCCGCTGACCTGCATCGGCATGGTGCTGGCTTTCTTACGGGAGTGGCGAGGTCGCCTCACATCCTGCATCGCCGCGCATGCCTGCTTCAACGCAGGAACGTTGATTATGATTCTGCTGCTATTTGGGGAGTAGCGCTCAATCAGATTGCTGAAAACTCTTTTCGACACTCTGGTGAGCAACCGCGGAGCCTTCCCGGCAATCCGCCACTCTTACGCCTGCTCCTTCGGCGGCTGCTCGTTCAAAGAGAGAATAGTCGTGCCGTCAAGATAAGCTTCCGTACTATTCGGATCAGCCACCTTCATCTTATCGAGAATGTCCTTGATATACCGGCACTCGGTTTGCACCGCCCGAATGGCCGATTTGGCTGTCTCAGGGGCAACTGTCGGACGATCCAGCTCGGCCTCCAGCAATCGGCAGTGCAACAGTATCGCCGTGATCGGCTGGCCTAGATGATGCGCCGCGGCACCCGCCATCTGCGCAGCAACCAGCTCTCGCTCCTTCTTGATCAGTGCTTGCTGCATCTTTGACAGCTCATCGTTTGCAGCTTGCAGCTCTCGCGACCGCCGCGCGAGGCTTTCCGTCAGTTGCTTTACGCGAAGAAGCGCCTTCGCTCGCGCTTGCAGCTCGCGAAAGTTGAACGGCTTGGTCAGGTAGTCATCCGCGCCGAGCGTCAACCCCTCGACTTTTTGCTCGACCTCAGTCAGCGCAGTCAGAATTAGGATCGGGACGAACGGCTCGGGAAAGGTGCTGCGAAACCAGGTCACAAACTGTCGACCGTCCATCCGGGGCATCATGATATCGCTCACAATCAAATCAGGGAGCTGCTGATGACAGCATTCGACGGCTTCTTGGCCGTCTATCGCTTCAGCAATCTCATACCCCTCCATTCGCAGGGAGTGCACGATTACTGCCCGCGTGTCAGGCTCGTCTTCGATCACAAGAACTTTTGGCATTGCTTCGCTGCTCATGAGGCTGCTTATTCTTCGCTTGTGCGGCACGGACAGGCCGCAATCAAGGCACGCAGAACGCTCATAGTTCCATGGACCATGCCCGTCTCGAATAATCACCGCAGCTTACACAGAGACATCGCAGCGTGACCACCACTATTCACACGCTGCTTAATTCACACGGTGCTTATTGAGACAAGACGCAATCTGAAGTGGTGAACGCGTAGGAGGATGGAGCTTTTTTCAGCAGTTCTTGAAGCGGAACAACTCATCGCCAAAAAGCTTTGGCGTCAGCAGGGGGTCATCTGCGACAGCCTTCACGAGGAGGCGTCGCATCTCAGGGGAAACTTGTCGTTCGTCATGGGGCAAGTCGTCACGACACTCGCGAGCGACAAGCGCCGCGCTGACCAACGCTTCAGCGGCATACTGCAATTGCTCAGCCTTGCTCAGCTCTCTTGAGGGGCCGGTAGTCCGAACATCGGCCCCGACCAGCGCTCGGGTCGATTCAGTTGCTCGAGTTGATTCAACTGCTCGGGTCGATTGAAGCGCCCCTTCCGTCGGCCGTCTATCGAGGCGATCCGTCGGACGCTCGCTCAAACAATGCTGCATCGGCCCTTTCGAACGCCGGCTTACTTCCGTCCTCATCTTCTCCTCTCCACTACTTGCTCGCTGCCCCATCCCCGCTTGCGCTACCATCGGGCGAACCCACCGCGCGGGCCCACCAGACATGTGACTATTAGCTAAGCTACGGGCTGTCTGACTGTGATCTGACAAACGAACCGTACGATACAACTTAGATGAAGCTAGAGAGCGATTATAAGGCATTCACATCACCATCCCAGGCGTTGGGCACCCTCTCCACAGCGTAAATCGACTACGTCGGACCGGGAGAGTCACGAACTCCACGGTTCGCCTCACCAGCCGATAGTTTGGCTCTCGCGCGCGCGTTAAACAAGAGGATTGGAAAAGAATTTTCGGTCCTGCTGCTTCTCGACAAATAGTGAATATTAGAGAGCCCTTGCATGTCAGGCTGCCATACAGTAGCAGCTTCCTGAGGGCGGTTCCGGGGCCCACGTGCCGGGATGAGCTGCCATGGCGAATGAGACGACGTAATGAGATCGGATTCGTTTAGCGAGTCACGAATTCCAGCTAGGTACTAGCGGTCTGTGAGTGTGAGGGAATTGTAGCGGTGCGTAGTCTAAGGCAGTTTTGTATCGAAGCCGCTCTGCCGTTCCTGACGAGTCGCCTGCTCATCGTCGGCATCCTGCTCTTTTGTAGCCAGCTCGAGTTGAGTTCAGTCCCTGCGAAAGAAGGAGCAATCTTCCATGCAGCGCTCCAGAAAAATGCAGACACATTGCTCCCCGCTCTTGAAAAAATCGCTCGCCTTGCGGACGCTCGCTGGTATCTTGATATCGCTGCAACAGGCTACGCCGACGGCCCCGCAACCACGTCAGAACCAAAGAACTGGGTCTTCTTCCCCCTTTTCCCACTACTCATTCGTGCGGTCGCAACGCTCGTCGGAAGCCCACTTCTGGCAGCAGTTGTCATCAGCAACATAAGTTTTTTCGCAGCACTGATCGTCTTTCAGCACTACCTCCTCGGGCTAGGAGCCACGGAATCTGAACGACGCTTTGCGCTGTGGTTAATCTGTCTCTTCCCTACTAGCTACTTCTTCTCCCTTCCCCATACCGAGTCGCTCTTCTTCTTGCTGATCATTGCCGCCTTCTCGGCGACCCACTCGGGACGCTACCTGACGGCCGGGACTATCCTGTCGCTCGCGACCGCATGTCGTCCCACCGGATTGCTGTTACTGCCTGCATTCGCGCTCGCTCTCGCTGAGCGCCGTGTGCTGTTTCGACTGCCCGGGCTACTCGCTCTGGCTCTGGCGCCACTTGGCGTGTGCAGCTTCATGCTCTTTCTCTGGAACAAGACGGGAGACCCTTTCGCCTTCGCCTCCAATCAGGCGGCATGGGGCAGAGGACAACAGACGATCGTCGAACTGGCAGCGAAGCTTCTACCCTATCCGGAGGCATTGATGCGCCCTTGGGATGCTGTCGTGCTCAATGCTCTGGCAGCATTGGCCGCTGTAGTGACCGGCATCATCTACTTCTTCGAACGGCGACCAAGTTGGTCCGCAGTGATGCTGGTGCCGGTCATCGTGCCGCTGGCGACAGGGACGGTACAATCAATGTGTCGCTTCGTGATGGTATTGTTCCCTCTCTATCTGCTGGCAGCGAAACTATGTTCCTCGGAGCGGATGGCGCCACTACTGCTGGTACTTGCGTGCAGCTTGTTGACCGGGATGTGTGCGATGCTCGCTTTCTTAGTGACAGCGGCGATGGCCTGAGCGGTCGGGCTCACCGAGCCGGACGCCAACGAGCACCGAACCGGCCAAACAGAAAGTCGAGACAGCTCATCACATGCGCCCGAAATAGATGTCGATGTCGCTCGTCGGGCGCTTGAGCGCGGGCACGCAGGGCGGAAGGTAGCTGTTTCAACAACGTTCGACCGATGACCCGTAGCTTCAAGGACGGGCTTCCCCACCGAAACCAAAATAGCCGCTCATTGCGGTTGTAGTAGTAGACACCGAAGGGTTCGGCCATTTTGGCATCGCTGAAATGATGCCAGACGATACTCCCCGGTACGTAGCGCAAGCGATAGCCCTTCCTGCGGGCGCGCGCACACCAGTCGGTCTCTTCGAAATACATGAAGAACTCTTCCCGCAGGTAGCCGACGGACTCGAGTGCCGCCGAGCGCATCAGCAATGAACAACCCGGAAGATAGCCGCAATCGTAGCCTGCCTCGTACTGTCCTTCGTCAGGTTCACCATTGCCAATCATCGAGAGTCGACCGTTTTCCAGGTCGAGGGTTGCACCGGCGCTCCAAATGCGATGACGGTCAACCACAGTAGGAGCACCCTCTCGCGGAGCGTAAAGTACCTTGCTGCAAACTGCCGCTACCTCGCTTGCGGATTGCATCTCTCGAACCAGTTCGGTCAATGCATCGCGGTCCACCGTCGTGTCGGGATTCAAGAGCCAGATTAGTTCAGCGCCTTTTGCGAGGGCTTGCCGCATTCCCAGGTTACTTGCGAATGCGAATCCGCCATTGACCGGAGCAAATAACACCTCTCCACCGAACCGCTTTAACTCTCCGGTCAAAGGGTGCGCTGTTTCGTTGGGGGAGCGACCGTCGACCACGATTGGCAGGACCCGCGGGTAGGAAAGCGAACGCACCGACTCGATACAGCGTCGGGTATCCGCTAAGCAATCATAGTGCACGATGACGATAGCAACGAGTGGAGCCGCCGAGTTCGCGCTCGAAGCCTGCCGCATAGTTTGAGTACTGTTCAAGGACTTTCCCCTTCCCTTGGAGCGCCTTTTCCGTAAGTGCGCTGCTGGAACCCCTCCTTTTACCGGTAATTCATATCTTGTCAAAAACCATCACAAAACAACTGTCGCTGCGGGGGCATGGTGTGGGAGCCGCCGTTCTGACCGAGGATCCCCCTTAGAAACACCTTAGGTCATGGTTGAGCCCAATTGCGGCACAAGTCTAAGGAGTAGAGCCTGTTACCCGAACCGCTCGTCGCGCCGAACAGTTCAATGCTCTCACTGGGAGTCTTTGTTTGACCCAACAACAAAGTCCTGTGAATCTGCAATTCACGTGCGACGGTAAACCTCGAGGGGGCGTAGACGTCGATGAAAGAAAACACGAAGCGAGAGCCGGTCGAGAGAACCGAGGCTCGGCAGACTGCGCTACTTTCACGGATGCGCGACATCGGTGAGGACGGCGAGTGGGTGACTCATCTCGGTGAGCAGTTCATTGTCTTTCGCAACGTCCTCCCGCCCTGGGACGACAGTAAACCGCTCATCGAACAGCTTGAAGTGCCGCCTCAAGGTAAAGTCCTCGATGTGGGGACCGGCACAGGCATAATCGCAATCTTCGCCGCCTACAAGGGCGCCGCCCAGGTTGTCGCAACCGACATCAACCCTGATGCTCTGCGCAACGCCCAGTACAATGTGCTGTTTCACGGCTTCGCTGCAACCATCGAAGTTCGCCATTCAGACGTGTTCTCGAATCTAGCTGCCGATGAACAGTTCGACGTCATCACGGCGAATCTACCGTTCCGCAAGAAGGACTCCATCGACTACGCAACTGCAGCAATGTGGGACACCGGTTTTGCGACAACCCGACGATTTCTGACGGGTGCGAAAGCTCACCTGAGACCGGGGGGAAGGATTTACATGGCGCAGTCATCCTTCGGTGAGCTTGAGGAGTTGCACTTGATCGCGACAAACGCGGGGCTTACCGTCCGCCCGGTTGGTGAGCGAATAATGCCGCATGAACCTGACAGAATCTACTACGCGTTTGAACTGACGCCGACAGCTAACTCTTAGCTCGTGCAGTTGCTACTCGCTTGCCCAGTGCTCCCCTGCCCGGTGCTCCGCATCAGGAGATTGAGGTCGGGATGGAAGGTCTTCACGAGACTGCCTTTTCTCGAAGATTGCGACGTTGTGTTCGAGCCATGGCTCCACGGTAGGTGCCCCCACAAGAGCCTTTCTCGTTTCGACAGCCGCTTCCTCGAGCCGACCGCTGGTCCCGAGAAAGACCGCAAAATTTGCCCGGCTCCGATAATCCAGAGGACTGCGCGCGATCGCCTCACGAAAATAAGCCTCCGCCTCCTGCTCCGCACCTTCACGATGCAACGCCAGCGCATAATGTGCGTAGGCTCGTGCATAGTTGGAGTCCGCATGTATCGCCTCGCGAAAGTATGTCTTCGCGGTCGAGAACTGCTGTCGACGCCACGCGATGCAGCCGAGTGCATCCGATACTCTGGGATCTGAACCGCGAAGCTCCTTCGCCAAATGGACGGCGGCCTCCGCTTCAGCAAGACTCGCAGCATCTCCCTTGCGAAGTAGCTCCACACTACGAGTGAGCAGGTGCTCGAACTTCTGCGCGCGCCGCAGCTGCTCTTCAGGTGAGAGCCGCTTTACGCATCCGCAGCAGCACACCAGGATCGCGAACACAGCCGCTGCAATACGCACGTTCATGCCGCCTTCAATGTCTGGGCCCGCCACTGCACGGCCCGGGCGACGGAGGCTTCAGCTCGCGAGGAACTTTCCGAGTCGCCCGTGAGTCGAGCGATAAAGCGAAGTTCCACTCCCGGCGCAATCTCCCCTGGCGCAAGCACCCAAACGTCGGGAGCGCCGTCAAGCAGGATATCAGCAAGATGACGCCGAGCCGCCGCCGAAGCGATCACTACAGTCGGAGCTCCAGAAGTGTTCACGCGCAGGCGCTCCACGAACGCGACCAGATGCTGACGCTCTTCGGGCTCCACGGTCAAATGCTGCGCCCAAAGTTTTGCCAGGCGTTGGTCGAGCTCCGGCGCCACGATCATTACGTCGAGCACACTGGAGACGGACGTTTCGGCAAGCACACGCTCAGTGATCGATCGTCGCAACGCACCACGAACCGCCGAGAGCATCGACGCAGGCACGCCTGGAGCGACATCACGCTCGACATCACAGGCATCTCTCCGACCGCGGCTTGTCGTTGTCAGGCGATGTTCTCCGACAGCCTGCAGTATAGCACCAAGGGGTTGCACGCTGACCCGTTCCCGCACCAGCTCACGAAGCAAGCCTGTCAGCGCGGTAACGGGGAGCTGTTCCGGCACGACGCTGTTGATTATGTCTTCACTCATCGGCTGATGCAGCTCGAGCAGCATTCTCGTTTGGGTATCGTCGATTACTTCCGACAGGCAACGCGTAATGCTCTTCTCGAGCTGCGTGGTCAGGGCTTGTGCCGGCAAAGTTTCATCCACGGCATAGGCGCCGAGGGGAGCACCCCGGAGACGCAACTCCGCCACACATCCGGTCAGTGCCGGATCTATTCTGAAGTGCGGCTCCGGTAGTAGCACGCCCCACTTGTCGAAGAGGGAACTACGAAATTGGGCTGCCGCGATGGGGAACGCTCCCTCTTCGTGAAGCAGCTTCGCAGCCGGCGGACTGAGGGTGAGTGTCAAGGGCGCCCCGCTTGACGGACGGAACGGCTGCGTGGCGACCGGACGAACAGCGCGTCGCTTCGCGGACTGTCCCGCGACGACCAACAGCGCTGCCATGGCGAGAAACGGCAGCGCGGGTAAGCCGGGAACACCGGTGAGAGCAAGCAAGACTGCGGCAGAAGTGAATAACGCTTGAGGCTCCCGCGCAAGCTGGCCCATCATATCGCGTCCCACAAGATGATGCTCACTGTCGCTCACTCTTGTCACCGCGATACCCGCCGCGACGGCGACCAACAGCGCGGGCACCTGCGATACCAATCCGTCCCCGATGGTATAGAGACCATACCGTTGGAAGCTTTCACCCAAGGTCAGCCCATGACTCGTCACACCTAAGGTGAGGCCCGCCGCGATGTTGATCCCGGTGATCAACATGCCGGCAATCGCGTCGCCTTTTACAAACTTCATCGCACCATCAAGTGCACCATAGAGTTTCGACTCACGGTGCAACTCGCGGCGACGCTCCCTTGCTTCGCTAAGACTAAGGATGCCGGCTCGCATGTCCGCATCTATCGACATCTGCTTGCCAGGCATTGCGTCGAGTGTAAATCGAGCAGCGACCTCTGCTATCCTTTCCGCGCCTTTGGCAATCACCAGAAATTGGATGAGCGTAATGATGGCAAAAATTACTATGCCAACGACCAGATTACCGCCGACGACAAAACCACCAAAGGTCGTAATGATGCCAGGCGCAGGTGCACCGGAGAGGATTTGACGAGTAGTAGAGATATTGAGCCCAAGCCTAAAAAGCGTGGAGAGCAGGAGAATCGTCGGGAGTGAAGTAAAACGCTCCGGCTCCTTGAGATAGATCGTGCTGACTATCAAACATAGCGCAAAACTGACATTACAAACGAGGAGTGCGTTG
>JAGRAW010000138.1 GCA_020434415.1 Bdellovibrionales bacterium | reverse complement strand
CGGCTGACGCCTATACCGGGGAAAAGTTTAGAGATGTCTGCGGCAAAATTACCACTGCGCTCGATTCAGGTAACCTTGGCTCGCTGCTTGCCGCCCTTGCCGGCATCGGCGCAATCGTTGCCTCGGCGATGGGGGGATTCAAGGCTGCGTGGGCCCTGCTCGTAGTGTCCGTCGGGTCGTTTATCCTAAGGACCTACATCGAAATGTGGTTTGCGGAGTGTGGGTAGGCATAACGGAGAACGTATGGCACGTGAAAGCGGCAATGCTCCTCATCTCTGGTATAGGGCTGCAGCACTTCTGAAGCAGGTCCACGGCCCTGCACTTTTTCTCGTCGGACTTACGTTGCTTCATGCTGCAACGACAGGCTCTGCGTATGCAGCCGAGGGGTCCGGCATTTTCGAAGACGCTGCCTGCACTCTGCTTGACGACGTCCTCACCAAAGATTTCGGCGCGACGTTATCTGCTATCGCCGGCCTCCTGGCAATCATGGCATCTGTGGTGGGCTCATTCAAAGCTGCCTGGGCACTAGTATTTGTGACGGTGGGAACGTTTATCTTCCCGAACATTGTCGGTGAAATGTTCACGCTTGGTTGTGGTGGTGGCGGCCCCTAGGATAGGGCCGTAAGACAACAAGACGGGCCTATCGTAAAGGTCTCGACGGGGCAGTCCTCGGGTGCTTCCAAGCAGAGTCACGCCTGCTGGTAGGTGCCGAGGTGAACGGACGACCAGGTACAGTTTGTACCTATGAAACATTGAGGTTTCGAAGCTCATGAGGTCCAACGCAGAACAGACTCCAAGTCGCTGGGGGCTGCGCGAGAGTCGCATCACAGCTTGCATTGTCGCTGCGGGCGGCGCGGTGCTGCTGTTGCCGAATGATGCCTTCGCATTCGCGAGTGCGAGGTTCGCCATCGAAGAGATTTGTGGGCACATGACAGGAAGCCTTGGCGGGCTGTTGATGACCGTCGCGGGCATCGGAGGACTTGTCGCCGCGGCCTTTGGCAACTTTCGTGCAAGTCAGAGCTTTATTGTCACTGCCATTGGCGCGTTTGCGATTGGCTCGGTTCTCAGCATCTACTTTGAAGACGCCGCGGCAGTGTGCGACAGCGGAGGCGGCGGCGGCGGCGGCGGTGCCATTACTCGCACTACCGCGGCATCAGCAAGAACCGAAGCAGGAGATCCCTTTAACGTGGTGGAGTCTGACCTCGCACGCTCACGAAATGCCGCCGCTCGGATCGGTGCCGGCATTGGCGCTGACTTCTCGAAGGCTGCCGAATTGCCGCAGGGTCAGGAAGTCGAATCTGCGGACGCTTTCCAGCAGTTTGACCCGCTTGCGGACGAGATTGCCGAGGATTTCTAGAAGTTGTCCCAAAGTATGAAGACCAGAGCGCCACTACTATCCCATGCTCGCTGTATCGAGCATGCGGGGTTTAGGGTGCTCCCCAGCATCCTTTTACGGAGTGCGCTCTCGTGAGGCAAATTACCCAGGCCATTGGCGTCGTCACGACAGCCCTATCCCCGGCGGTTGGCCTCCTCGCTTTGTTGGTCTTAATTGACTGCCTTGCTCCCTCCGCGGCGTATGCAGCCGGGGCCCAGAACCTTCAGGGGACTGGCGCCTACGATGCTCCTGAGTTTGCCAACGGGGCTATTCGCAACGTGTTCTGCGACCTCCTTAGCCTTGTCGAGGGCACATTTGGCGGATTGCTGCTGACCGCGGCGGGGTTTCTTGCGGTGGGTCATGCAGCATTTGGTGATACGCGACATGCTACGACGATCATTCCGGTGGGAATAGGCACGTTCGCTATGGGCGCGGTAATCAGCATCTACTTCGGCACGATGTGCGGAGGGGGCGGAGGAGGAGGCACCCCCGCAGCTGGCCGAACCTACGGTATCGAGGCCACCAGCACCCCGATTTCTCGTGCCCTCGGGTTCGGAGAACCGGCAGAACTGGAGCAGGTCCCGGCAGAAAACACCCCCACCGGCGATCCTTTCACTGACTTCTAGCTAACCTACCGAATGACTTACGTACTTTCCACGGAGTCGTTTGTCTTTTCTATCAGAAGGCGATCTGTTGTTTCGTTCCGTCTGCAGGTGAACCAATACACTTCTCCGATGTATATGCTACTCTCTGCTGCCCGAGCGGGAGGACTCCGCTTGGAACTAATTCCCTGAAATCTGCCGGGCACTTCATCGCCCGGTTCCGTTAGCGTAAGGAAGTTGCAATGAGGACGGGCAAACCTGCCATTTGTGTCGTCGGCGCCGGTCGCTGGGGCAAAAATCACATTCAGACGCTCGTCGGGCTCGAAAGCCTTGGCGGCGTGGTCGACCAGAACGAAGAAACCCTCCGTTTCTTCAAAGCAAAGTTTCCGCATATTCAGACATTCCTGACAGTGGAAGCTGCGCTTGCGGCAGGATTCGACGGGTTTACGGTCGCGACACCTGCGGATACCCATTTCGAGGTGGCATCACAAATCCTTCGGCGTCGAAAGCCGGTCCTGGTAGAAAAGCCGATTACCCTTTGCTCCGAAGACGCTCGCGAACTCAGACGCATTGCGCAAGAAAATCGCGTGCTGTTGATGACAGGCCATGTCCTGCTGTTTCACCCGGCGATTCAAAAAATCAAGTTTCTCATTGAATCCGGTAAGCTGGGTCATCTGCAGTATGTGTACAGCAACCGTGTGAATTTGGGCACCGTGCGCACGGAGGAGAATATCCTGTGGAGCTTTGCCCCTCACGACATTTCAATTTTTCAGTATTTGATTGGGACCCACCCGACTGAAATCATTTCTCGCGGTGGTGCATTTCTCCAGCCCCACATCCACGACACTACGCTCACGACGCTCCGCTATCCGAATAACGTCGTGGCGCATAACTTCGTCAGTTGGCTTCATCCGTTCAAGGAGCATCGTGTGGTGGTCATCGGCACCAAAGGGATGCTCTCCTTTGACGACTCCTCCGGCGAGAAGGAGCTACTTTTCTTCGAGAAAGGCATCGACTGGGTGAAGGGCGAACCGGTCACGCGAGATGGCGCGGCTGAGCGAATCGAGTATGGGAGTGTCCCACCGCTCACCGTGGAGCTCCAGTATTTCCTGGACCATCTCCATGAAACAGAAGTGCCTATTTCCGGCGCCGATAACGCGGTACAGGTCCTCGAAATACTCGAGGCCGCGTCGCGGTCTCTTGCCGGTTCTGATGCCATTGCCGCCATGCCGGACACTTCGAACGCACGCCTAGACCGGGCGACAACGCCTGAAATGCCGGAAGTGTTCGTGCACCCAACAAGCATTGTAGACGAGCACGTATCTCTCGGGGCCGGCACGAAGGTATGGCACTTCAGTCACATCCAATCGAACGCGTCCTTGGGCAAGAACTGTTCTGTGGGACAGAACGTCAACATCGGCAACAATGTCCGTATCGGCAACCACGTCAAAATCCAGAATAACGTCTCGGTGTATGAAGGCGTCGAACTGGAAGACTATGTGTTTTGCGGGCCCTCGATGGTGTTTACGAACGTGCTCGAGCCACGTTGTAAGTATCCGCAGCGCGGTTCTCAGTTCTACCTTCGAACACTGGTCCGCGAGGGCGCGTCGATCGGAGCGAATGCGACCATCGTTTGCGGCACCACTATCGGCCGCCACGCCCTGATCGGGGCCGGCGCCGTCGTCACGAAAGACGTTCCCGACTACGCACTCATGGCAGGAGTTCCGGCCCGACGCATCGGCTGGGTTTGCGAATGTGGAGAACGGCTCGACAGCAGCAAATCGGAAAGTACCTGCAGCCGATGCCATCGGCAATACTCGCTGCAGGGCGACCGGATCACCCCGGCAGAAGCGACTTCTGTCGAACCGGTAGGTAACGAACGTCAACAGCAGGCCGGCCGTTAGTCGACAGTCTCTGAAGGATCGAGCGGGTCAGGCCCTCTTGCGTTGACCCCGGTTCTCTTGCGTTGAAACCGCTTACCGCTAGCCGCACGAACAGAAGCTCTCCCCCGAAGATACGGAAATAGGCGCAGCTTCTGGCTAAATCTCCTGCTGCAAGATGTCACGCATATAGGCTCGAAGCCGCGGCGCGATGTCGCGGCGCTTGAGGCCGAAGGCAATGTTCGCCTGCAAGAAACCGAACTTATCGCCCGTATCGTAGCGCTCCCCGGTAATTTCGCACCCGACGAATCCTTCCTCCGCCATCATTAGCGCCATGGCGTCGGTTAGCTGCAGCTCCTTACCGGGGCCAGGATCGACCCGCTCGAGATAGCCAAAAATCGATGGCTTTAGAATGTAGCGTCCCACGATAGCGAGATTCGACGGAGCATCGTGAACAGCCGGCTTTTCCATCATCGTATCAAGGTTATAGGCCCGTTCACCAAGCGGCTCTCCTCCGCAGATGCCGAAGCTGGAAACCTCGTCGGTCGGCACCCTCATCAGAGCAACCACCGATTTGTTGTACTGCTCGAACACGTCGATCATTTGACGCGCGCACGGCACAGCAGAATCCACCAGATCGTCTCCGAGAAGTACGACGAACGGTTCATCGCCGACCAATTCCCGAGCGCACAGTACTGCGTCACCCAGGCCCCTGGGCTCCTGCTGACGAATCGAAACGACTTTGGCCATCGAGCTGGTCTCGCGAAGGGCCGCAAGTAGATCGCGTTTGCCCTGCTGCTCGAGCTTCTCTTCCAACTCCGGGTAATAGTCGAAATGGTCGATGATCGCGTTTTTGCCCCGGCCGGTAACGAAGATCACATCCTCGATGCCCGAATCTGCAGCTTCCTTCACGATATACTGAATCGTGGGAACATCGATTATGGGAAGCATCTCTTTCGGCACGGCCTTGGTCGCCGGTAGAAATCGTGTGCCTAATCCGGCGGCGGGAATAACTGCTTTTCGAACGCGCATAGCCTCTCGCGATGAATTTTTGTTAGTGAAAGTATTCAGAGCCCAGTATCAGGCGTGACTATATACCCTATACGCGAATCGTCCACGAGGTGAACAGTGCGACTATCCCTTCGACAGCTCGATTGCAACATTGATGATTTGAGTCCTGAGCTTTATCCGCATGTAATGGAGCTGCTTTTTTCTGCGGGAGCGAGAGATGCGTGGCTGACCCCGATTATCATGAAGCATGGCCGCCCTGGCGTGTGCCTCTCCGCTCTCTTTGAGGCTGCCGTCGAAGAGCGCGTCCTTGATGTCGTTTTTAGAGAGACCTCCACAATCGGTCTACGGTTGCATAGCGTCGACCGGGAGGAGCTTCGGCGCGAAGTACTTGAAGTAATGACCGAGTACGGCTCCGTGCGAGTTAAATATGCTTATGGCAAAGATGACAGCACGTTAAACGTCGCACCGGAATTCGAGGACTGTCGTCGCATCGCACGTGAGCAGACAGTTCCGCTGAAAGTCGTATACTCAGCTGCCCTGCGAAGCGCCCACAGCAACTCACCTCGCAGACCATCGGCTGCGCAAGGCGACGATTGATCTGTCCGCCGCACGGTGTTGCACTTCAAGCGGTATGAATTAAGTGGCAACGCTGTACACTTTCGCTCAAACGGCAGCACCACACCGCACAAATAACACAATAAAACCAGGGGCTTATCGATGGCCCTAATCTTGCCTGACCTATTCAGCCGATTCTTTAGGTGGAGGCATGGGAATGGAAAAGATTTTAATCGTCGAAGATACAGACTCGCTTCGCGAAGTGCTGTGCACGGTGCTGACCTGCGAAGGGTATGCCGTCACCCCCGCTTCATCCGCGGAAGAAGGCCTAGCGCTTTTCAAGGATGGCGAATTCACCCTAGTCCTTTCAGATCTCAAGCTACCGGATAAGAACGGGCTCGAGTTTCTGAAGGAGTCAAAAGTGCTCGATAACAATGTGCCCGTAATTGTGATGACGGCCTACGGCAGTATCGACACGGCGGTGCAAGCGATGAAATTGGGAGCAACGGACTTCATAACCAAGCCGTTCGACCCCGGAATGCTCTGCGCAATGATTGAGCAGGTGGCAAAGCATCGGCGTATCGTCGACCGCACGATGCGCAAGCGAACGCGAAAGTTGATCACCCAATGCCCGCTGATGGAGCAGGTGCTGCAAACGGCCCAGAAAGTCGCTCCTCTGAGCACTCCAGTGCTGATTATCGGCGAAAGCGGCACTGGAAAGGAGCTCGTGGCGCGCTTCATTCATGAACGCAGCCCACGCAGCCAAGAAGAGTTTGTGGCCGTCAACTGCGCGTCCATGCCGGGAGAACTGCTTGAAAGCGAGTTTTTCGGCCACGAAGCGGGGTCGTTTACAGGCGCAACGGAACAGCGCCTTGGGCTGTTCGAAGTCGCCGACCGGGGAACTATCTTTCTCGATGAGATCGGCAATATGCCCCATGAATTGCAGGTGAAGCTGCTCCGCACGCTGCAGGAGTCGGAGATCAAGCGTGTCGGATCGAACGAGATAAGGAAAGTCGATACAAGAGTCATCTCCGCGACCAACTGTGACATCGAGGAAGAGATCCGCAAGGGCGGCTTTCGGGACGATCTTTACTATCGTCTCGGTGTGATGATTATCGAACTACCACCGCTACGAGAACGCAAAGGTGATATTGCGCTCTTGGCAAACTTCTTCGTCAAAAGTCTTGCCGCTGAAATGAATGCTCCCGCTAAGGTATTAACTCCTGAAGCCATTCGCTTCCTGGAAAGCCACTCTTGGCCGGGAAACGTGCGGGAGCTGGAGAATGTTATCGAGCGGGCCTTAATCTTTAGTGAAGATGGCCCCATCGCTCCGGAGTCTTTCGAACTCGCGGCGTGTGCGGAAGATGCCGCCGGAATGCAAGGCATGAGCCTGCCGGAAATCGCCGGAATTGCGCTACGACAGGCGGAAATTGAAGCTATTCTTCAAGCGCTCCAGCGCACTGACGGCAATAAGTCGAAGGCTGCGAAGGAACTTGGCGTTAGCTACAAGACGCTGCTCAACAAAATCAAGGAATACGAGCTACGGCAGTAGGCAAACCAATCGCGATCGAGAGCCTCTCCAACGGTCGCCCGCATCGCTTAGCCGTTTCGCTGAAGAACGAAATCAATCAACCATTCGAGAAACGCTGCTCGTTCGCCAAAGGGGCGAAGCGCTGACCTAGCTTCTTCCGCGGAATGCTCGGCAAGCTCTCGCGCCTGCTGTTCGCCCAGCACCGTCAGATAGGTTGGGGTGGCGCGGCGCTGATCGGAGCCAGGACTGCGCCCCATTTCTTCCTCCGTTCCGATTCGGTCGAGAATGTCATCGACGATTTGAAACAGGAGTCCCAGATGTCGCGCGTATTTCTCCAATGACGGCTGAAAGCGGCGAAGCTCCTCTTCCCCCAATAAACAGGTCGGTGCAAGGACGCTTGCTTCGATCAATGCTCCAGTCTTTTTTTGGTGTCGCAGCTTCACGTCCGCAAGCGTTGCGCCTTGCCTAGCTGAAGCTGAAATATCCAGCATCTGTCCATGACAGAGGTCGCGACTAGCACCGGCGACCAGCTCGACAAGTTTGATCCGGGCTGATGGCGGAACATCCATGTCAGCGAGTATCTTGAAAGCCTCGGTGAAAAGAAGGTCTCCCGCAAGCAATGCGGGACCTTCGCCAAACTGACGGTGCGCAGTAGGCCGTCCGCGGCGCACATCGTCGTTATCCAAGGCCGGAAGATCATCATGGATGAGGGAAAATGTATGGATGTACTCCAGCGCGAGACAGATCGGCTTGAGCCATTCGACAGACACACCGACGAGATCGCCTGCCGCAAGCGCCGCGACGGGACGGAAACGCTTTCCGCCAGCGCTTAGGCAATAACCGGCAACGTCATCGAGCAGGCTTACCCCCTCCCGCTCTGCGCACTCTTCTTCGATCCAGCCGCTCACCAAAAAAACTAAGCGGTTATAATAACTCGGAAAATCCACCCTTCGCCCATTTCACGATAGCTACAGCCGATAAATACCGCCCACAAACTATAAAAACACTAGCGCGACGTCCCCGCTCAGTAGAACACATTTTGTCCCAGACAAACACGGGCCATACGGAAATGACCATTAGGGGAAAGTGTCCCACGGTGGGACACTCGAGGGAGGACTCGCAGAAAAAAGCCTTCAGAGCGTGCGTCAGCTGAACCGATGCTGCTTCGTATCGAGAACTCAACGACAGCGCCGAGGAACATCCGCACTACAGCAAAACACCTATCGTGTACGGAGCTAAGACCCGCGACCGCCAGTCCACGCCCCCTACTGCGCTTAACGCGTCAATCGTTCGAACAGGTCGTTAAGGTCGTCAGTCGAGTAAAAGTCAATCGTCAGCTTCCCTGCTTCAGGTTTCCGAGCGTCTCGACGCAGGCTGACCTTCATGCTGATGGACTGTTGGAGATCTTCGACAATTCGCTGATCTTCAGTCGATGATTCGACGGAGCGAACTGTCCCACGGTGGGACAGCTGTGACTTTTGACTATCTTCCGGCAGGCCCGCAAGCAATTGCTCGAGACTGGAGCGCGAGAGTTCATCGAGTTCTGCAATTAACTTTTTGCGGAGAGCTCGATCCTCCACATGCCGCAACAAGAGCACCTTACTCTCCGGCGCCCCGGCAATCAGGGCCGCCTGGAGGTCATCGGGTAGCTGCAGGATCTCCAGACTTCGCTGGACCATGGATTTTGAAACCCCGAGGCGCTTCGCGATATCGCGCACGCTGAGGGAGTACCGATCCTGAAGTTGACCGATAGCGAGAGCCCGCTCCATCGGAGTCAAATCTTCGCGCTGAATATTCTCGACGAGCTGCTTGCTAAGAATCCCCTCGCCTTCTTCCTCTTGAGCATCGACTATCGCGGGTATGGTATCGAGCCCCAGAAGCTTGCAAGCGCGGAACCGACGCTCTCCAGCCACAAGCCGAAAAGTGCCGCCCCCTGAGATGCGGACCAGGATTGGGCTGATTACCCCATACTCACGGATGGACTCGGCTAGCTCTTGCAGGCGTTCCTGATCGAAAACGCGTCGCGGTTGGTCCGGATCGATATCGACGTCTGCGAGCGGAATGAATCGAAACGGACTGCCGGTACGTGCGCGTGAATCGAGACTCGGCCCGCTAAGAAGAGGATTGATGTCGAATGTTACCTTTTTCTTGCTCATTGGCGCAGACCTCTTCTGCTAACTTGCGGTAATCCTCCGCACCGGTTGAACGAGGATCGTAGCGAAAGATTGAAACACCTTTTGCGGGAGCTTCCGCAAGGGCAACGTTCGTACGAACCACTGTAGTAAAAACAAGTTCGCCGAAATACTCGCGGACCGTATCCGCGACACTCTTCGAAAGGCGGCGTCGGGAGTCATGCAAGCAAAGAAGCACCCCGCCGATGCGAAGCGATGGGTTGTAGGCGCTTCTTACCTGATCGACGGTATCAAGAAGCTGACGAACCCCGTGCAGTGCTAAAAACTCGCTTTGCACCGGAATGACCACGCGCGTAGCGGCGACAAGACCGTTGAGGGAAAGCAAACCCAACGAAGGTGGACAGTCGATAAAGATGTAGTCGAACTGATCCACCACCGGCTCCAGCGCACGGCGCAGTAACAGTTCCCGCCCAATCACTCCTCCCAATTCAAGAT
>JAGRAW010000137.1 GCA_020434415.1 Bdellovibrionales bacterium | reverse complement strand
TGCGACCTCCGGACCGTGCAAGCCTGGTGACCGCGTCGTAGTCAATCCCGGCTTTCTTCGACCGGGCCCCGAAGATGAGTGGATCAAGCGTGGCGAAGAGTGTCTAAGCCCCCGTTTCGGCATCATCGGGGAACATCGCGCCGGCGGCTTCGCTGAATATGCCGTAGTGCCCGCTGAGAACCTTCACCCGATTCCCGACGCTCGGTCTTATGTCGAAGCTGCAGCCCCCCTACTTGTCGGTCTAACCGCGTATCGAATGCTGCGCACCCGAGCAAAGCTGGCCCCAGGCGAGACTGTCGCTATTGTCGGCTCCGGCGGTGGCGTCAACAGTATCAGCATCGGACTGGCCCAGCACTTCGGTGCGGCTCAGGTGATTGTTGTGGCCGGCTCGGAAGAGAAGGCTGAAAAGGCCAAGACACTCGGGGCGGATGAGACCATTCTCTACCGGTCATGTCCGGAGTGGGGACGGGAAATCCGCCGCCTGACCGGAGGCCGAGGCGTCGATGTTGTCGTTGATAACGTCGGACGAGCGAGCTTCGCGCAGTCGCTCCAAGCTGTCGCGCGAGGAGGAAGAATCGTTACGGTCGGAAATACTACCGGCCCGCACATCGAATTAGACAATCGTCTCCTCTTTTTGAAACAGGTCTCCCTACTTGGTTCGACCATGGGGACCGCTAATGAATTCGGCGAGCTTTTGTCACTGCTTTGGCAGGGGGAAGTGACGCCGATAGTCGACTGCATGCTGCCACTAAGCGAAGGGCGCAGTGCCTATCGCCTGTTGGAAGAGAACCGACAATTCGGGAAGGTCGTCCTTACCTTGTGAAGAGATGGCAGGGGGAGCGCGCACCTTCAGGAGGCACGCCTGAGGTTCCATCCTACCACGATGCGCTACCTGCACGGCTAAACGTCTAAAACGTCAGGTATTCCAAGTGCCCCTTCGTGCGACACAACACTACGCAGCGGTCATAACAAAGGGGGAGTTTAGAACCAACTCAACCTAGACTTAGTAGACCGGGGGAATCTTTTACATGAGCACCATCGTTCAAAATCGCCATATCGCTCGGCTGATCGTCGGCGCGATGAGCATCGACGGCACGCTGGGCAAGAAGGAGCGCCAGAAGCTTGCTGCGACGCTTACACAGATCGGCATGGCGGAACTCATCGCGGACGTGGGTATTGCCATCGACGAGGACGACGGCAGCTTCAACATGTTCGAGGAATGCAAGGAGCTTCTTGATTCGCTGGGGGCCGACGCTGAAGAGATGGCCCCCGTGCTTTTTCGTATTATCTGCGACGTCGTCGCTGCCGACCGGTTCGTGTCGATGCAGGAGGCCTCCTACCTCAGTGCCATGGCCCGCCGTCTCAAGTTGAACGCGGAGCAAAGTAAAAACATCTTTCGTTCTGTCATGGCAGATCGCCGCGGGCGTCTCGAGGTTGCCGCGAGTGGAGTCGACGAACTACTCCACCCCTCGCTAAAACAGCTTCTCAGTTTCGAAGGTGCCGAAGAGCTTGTTGGAGAGCTCAGCCAGGACTCCCTCGAAGAAATGCTCCACCAGGCGAAGGAAGCCCTGGAAGAAGGCTCCGACATCAGTGGCGACGATGTTCGGAAAGCGCTCGCCGCGCTGGGTCTTGATCGCACGGCTACATTGGACGATGCCAAAGACGTTTGGCTCACAACCATCAATGAGCTGAACCTGCCGAAAATGGCACGGCTAGGAGAAACATTCGTGACCGCAGGTATCAACCGGATTACGCGAATCAACGATGCTTACAAGTCCGTGCTCCACTTCCATGAGCATCTGGAATCAAGTCGGAAAGCACAAACGGAAGCGACACGCCTCGAGAAGCAGATCAAACGTTCCCAAGCCCCGAGCAACCGCGATGGCCTGGCGGTGCAGATTGAAGAAGAGTTGACCGGCGTCGGAGTTGCCGGACGAACGGCCGACGAGCCATAGGAAACACCCTCGACGAAATAAAGGGTGTGCCTTTCCAGCACCAAACGCTGAGCGGGGAGTGGGGATCTTGAAAAGAAAGCGGCAATCAGATGTTCGAAATAGTGCGAATCACAGTCCAGAGATCCCGGTGCAATCGACCTGCCGCCACGATTCGTAAAGCGGGGCAGAACAAATGACGTTTCCCTTCTTTGAGAGGAATAGTACCGCCCGCTGCGGTGGCCGGTACCAGTCATAGCATCTAACAACAACGCTTAACCCTTCAAAGCAACGCACCAGCGGCGCCGGCTCCACCAGCGGGCGCCGCTTCTTTTTTCTGTTTTGCCGCTTCTTTGCTTGGTGTAAAGGCGGATCGTTGGGGCTAACGCTTCGAGCGATATTTCTTCAGCAATCGCTCCAAACTTCCGGCGAGCGCCTCAGCTTTCTCGCTTTGAGACGCGAGGGCACGAGCCGCCGCATGAGCTTCGATCAGCTTTTCGATCAGCGGTTCCAGCACTCCGGCTTCAGCCGCTTTCGTCGCGAATTCCCCGTGTCGAACTGCACGGGAATCGGCAAATGCAGGAAAATCTACCCCGCTCAGCTGCAGCAGGCGCACGAGTTCCAACGACGCCTCGACGTTCGGCTCAAAACGTCCCTCGCTTCGAAGAGCGCCGATAAAACCGCGGCCATCGACGAGAAGCCAGGACTCCGAGCTGCCTCCGACAGAAACCCAGCGATGCGACGCTCCGCCGAGCTCTTCTCTGCCGTGCAACTGCGCCCACGTGGCCGCGCTGTCACAAGCTTCGTTCTCCGGATGACCGGTATGCCCCCTGACGTGCTCAGGGGTAATTCGATAACCGCGGGCTAGCACGAGATAGCTCTGCCAAAGTCCTTGGTTTTTTACCGGCTTCTTGGCTGCGGTTTGCCAGCCGTTGCGCTGCCATCCGTGGATGTATTCGGTAGCGCTTTTCAGGACATACTCACTGTCGGAAATCCAGTGGACCGCATCGGTAGTCACAGACGCCGCGCGAAGGAACGAAAAGCCAAGGAGACCTGCCGCTATTTCTGCCTCGTTATTGGTGCCGGGACCAAGGAACAGAACGAGGTTAGCTCGTCTTCCTGCGTCGTCTTCGACGATACATGCACCGGCGGCGGCACTCCCACGCTCACCACCACCATCGGAAAAAATGGTAATGCTCATTTGTTCTGCTGCGCTGCCATCTTCTGGTGCACGATCAGACTTAGCTGCTCGAGAAACTCGTGGTCATCAAGTAGCACTCCTCCCACCTCTTTCGCCATCCGCTCGGGCTTCGCGCCCAGCATGAACTCTCGCAGCGTACGGTTGATGAGCGACTGATACGGGATGCCTTCGCATTTGGCCTGCTCCTTGAAATGGGCCACGATATCCCCATCGAGATTGATGGTGACCTTGACGCGAGCGTGCTTGTCGGACTCGGCCGCAGCCGAGGTTCCCGCGCCTGGAATGCTTTGGACCGGCTCCGGTTCCGGAAACAGGAGCCGGCGAGTTGCTCGGCGAAAATCGGCGTCGTCCGTCACATCATTCTCCGTAGGTGCCGCGATGAACTTCCTGAGGTTCCCCAAAATAAGTGCTGTAGGAAAGTACATAGGTCCCCCGGTCCGGCAATTGCTGCGGCACCGCAAAATAGAGCTGCAACGTCAGGGGCTGGTAATAAGGAATAAACGGGCTTTTCTCGATCTCTACGCCTGTAGCGTCCAGTGGTACAATTCGGGTCGGCTCGATAAACGGATCGGGTTCGGTCTCGTCTTCCGTTTCTGTGTTCGTTACCTGCTCTTGCGCTTTCAACAGCTCGGGAAAAGAAAGACGAAAGTTCAGCGGCTCCAGCCAACGGAATGCTCGGTTGGGGTCCGTCATTGTCACCTCAACGCGAAACTGCTCGTGCAGCCTGCCCGCATCTCGCACCTCAGGCGCTACTTCCGCCGGCATCGCTTGATCGCGCAGAGCTTCCTGAAACACCAGATAGGTCGCTCCGGCAGCGCACAGTGCGATAGCTGCGAAAACTCGCTTTTTCCCGTCCAAGCGGACGCCGCCTAAACTAGGGCGAACAGCCTCCCCAGCTTCTCCCCCCTCTATACCGATTTCAGCACGAGCTTCGCGCGGCAACAACATCAGGAAGGCGCCGGCAGCAACAGCTGTCGCGAGCACATCAGAGTACGAAGAGAGAAAGATCTTCAGCAAAACAGGCGTAAACCCCAAGTAGGCCGAGGACAAGAGGTCCACAGCCGCTGAAGGTACGACGTTGGCAAACCAGATAAGAATCACTACCTGGAGCGTGGTACCAGCGTGACGGGATCCAAACTGCAGCGAACGCGCGAAGCCAAGCTCCAAAGCAGACTTATTCTTGAAGAAGCCCACCTCCCGTTCCAATCGTCCGCGACGAACAAAAAACTCGTCATCGTCGAGGTCTTCCTCCTCATCTTCGCGCTCCTCTTGAGGAACATACAGTTCACCGACGCAAAATGCCGGTGCCCAAATGAAAAAGAGCACGAGAAATATCAACGGCAGCATCAACGCCGAGCAGAAAACGAGCGAGAGCAGCGAAATATAGCTGAAAAAGACCTTCGGTAAGAAGCGAAGTGCCTTCCGCGACAGAATTGCAGCCACCGGTTGCTTCCCCTGCATCGACTCGATGCAGGCCATCATCACTGCGCTAAGCAGCCAAGCGTTCGCTCCAAGCGTAAACACGATAACGAGGAAGAGCTGCTGCGGCTCGAGAGGAGTGCTGTAATGAAGATATGCCGCAGCAGCTTCCACAACTGCCGGCACGAGACAAAGGCAAAGTAACAGCCACTTATGATTAAATGCGAAGCGCAGACCTGCATCCACAGGTCGCGGCGCGGCACTAGCGCCTACCAGGGCACCCATCGCCGCATAGCTCGCGACAGCGGTAGCGCTTGAGTCGCTGCCATTAACGTGATGATTTGACAAACTCACTCTCCTCAAATGTACAACTAGAGCAGGAGTTCAACGCAAACATACCCCACTCTCGGCTCTCGTGGCTGCACGACACTACTACCTATACCATGAAGACCGATTGATCCATGTCGATCCGGGGCTTTTTTCTTTCACCACATTCGTTCCGGCGGCGCTCCACCCCTCACTGAAGCACCTTCCGCCCGGCAGGGTCGGTGCGTTCACTACCGGCCGGACTTTCGGACGCGAACCGGCGGTGCAGTTGCTGAAGCCGCTTTACCATGCCGAGCGGTTGCTGAGCCATGCCGCGTTTCTCTCGCTGCGCGATGCGCACTGGCGGCACCATCAGCCGAGCTTCCTCGTGGGAGCATTGAAAGAGCGCCTTGCGCATTGCTTGCAGCAGTTCGACACCAGCCACGGGAGAGACTGGAAATTTCGACTACTGGTTCGAAGCCGCGCTACCCTTGAAGTGTGGATCGAACCGCTCTTGGACAGCGACGTTCAACATGAAGTAGCACTGCGTTCCGTTGTCGCGAATCGACCTGATCCTGAACTAAAAACGACGGCTTTGGCCGCAAGCCGTTCGGCTCGTGAACTTGCACGGGCGCAAGGAGCAGACGATGCGCTTCTTGTATCCGAGACAGGCGTCGTACGAGAAGCGGCATGGGCGAACTTTTTCTGGGTCGATGGGCACGGCGTCGTGCATACGAGTGCGGACGGCATTCTCCTCGGCATCACCCGCCGAATCCTGCTGGAAACGCATGACTGCGTTTTGGGAACGTCGGCGCTCGATGACGTAGTGCGGCAGTCGAGTGAAGCCTTTATCACCAACAGCGTAAGCGGTATCGTTCCGGTAACGAGCATTGACGGCACCCCCATGCCGACATCGCCCGGCCCCGTGACAACTGGACTTATGGCTTGGTATGAGAGAGCCATCGGCACGTTGGGGGAGCCTGTCGCACTCGATACCACGATAGATCCTCTGCTTTAGGCGAATTGTTGCGGCAATCGAGAGAACTCTCCTCTTGCCCTGACTGATAAGCAATAGAATGGCTCACCCGCTCATCGCTTCCTTGGGATCCGTCCCCCTACTCATGGGCATCGTGAACACGACGCCTGATTCATTCAGTGACGGCGGCGACTGCCTCACACCGACCATGGCGATCGCTCGCGCCAGGGAACTCGTGGCAGGCGGCGCACATATCGTCGACATCGGTGGGGAGTCCACGGGCCCCGGTAGCACGACGGTACCCGCATCCATCGAGTGGCAGAGAATTGAACCGGCAATAGCGGCCCTCACACCCGAAACGTTCATCTCCGTAGATACGTACCGAGCTTCGACAGCGAATAAGGCACTTGCACGTGGCGCGCGCATGATAAACGACGTCTCTGCCATGCGTGCGGATCCGGAGATGGCCTCGGTCGTAAAAGATCACGATGCCTACGTGGTGCTGATGTTTTCGAAAGAAACTGCATCACATCCCCATGCGACTAGAGCCGCACCGAGTTACAGCGACGTTATCGCTGCTATCGGCGATTTTTTGGCGAGGCGCATCGACTTCTCGCTCGCCCAAGGCATTTCCACGGATCGCATTGTCCTCGATCCCGGCATGGGGGCATTTCTCAGCGGTGATCCGGAGCCGTCGTGGACGGTGCTTGAACAGTTGAGTCGCTTGCGGGAACGCTTCTCCGACTTTCCGCTACTGGTGGGGACCTCTCGAAAAAGCTTTTTAGGAGGGTCGGTCCACGAACGGGATCCGTTGTCGCAATTGACGGGCCTCATCGCGGCACTGCACGGGGCAGCGATACTCCGAACGCATCGCGTCGGTATGCTCCAGCAGTTCCTTTCCGCCTGGAGCCGTACGAACCCCGGCAAATCGGCGGCTCGCTGACGGCTCTGGACAGTCCCCGGTCCGAGGAAGAAATGTCGCAGCAGGCAACTCGACGCCCCGGGAATTTGAGTAAAACACTAGCGAGTTCTGCCCGTCGGACCGCTAGCTGCTCCGCCTGGGTTGTGAGATAACCCGTAGTGTCCAGACACAGGAGAACCGCACATGATGCGAGCGAAACACTTCGAGCCACTATGCTTTGGTATCGTCTTTCTCGCCTTCCAGGGCTGTTCAATCACGGTCGGAGCCACTGAAGGCACGTCCGATTCCTTCGTGAACACGTCAGATTCCGCTGAGCAGAGCATCGAGGCTTCGTCCGGTTTCACCTCGAGCACCAGTCCTCGCTCGCATGGGACGACAACAGCCGCGGGACGAGAACGTGCGGCGAGAGCCTTTGCCTCGCGCAATCTGTCAAATCTTCGCGAAGACGTCGCGTTTGGGGAGGGAGAATATCTGACGGCGGTTGCAGAACTTCTCGATGTACCTGCGGCGGCGCGGCCTCAGTATTATAGCGACAGCAAAACAGCCTTCAGTCGTTATGCGTTGGAGAGCGAAGCCGGTGCCGGCGATCTTGCGGAGCTTCTGATTCACCTCGCCCAGTAAGTGGTGGCCGCAGCATTCAGCCGCTACTGTTTGCTGTTGGCCGTTGCTATTCAGCTTCCCTGGGCGGCGTTCGGCGAGGATCTCGAAGCTCCAACTGCGTCAGTGGATCTACTCTCCTTGGCTGAGGAGCCGCAATGGCGTCTCCTCATGCATTACGTCCGGCACCCGCTAACCGGTCAGCTCCGAATTCTGGTAGACGACCGGAGATTCTTCTTGGCGAAGCATGGCCGGATGCGACCGACCGACGAACTTCGAGAAAGCATTCGCCATCTTTTTTCCTCCCGCACTATCGACGAACGTTGCCGCTTTCCGGCTCGTTATCTCTGGCTGTCGTCCCGCCTATCCGACAGGCCTAGCGCGGACGTGCTATCCGAGTGTCCGGCGCTTCGGGAATGGCTGTCAAAGTTTCGCGGAGCGACAGTCACGTTCGTGTATGCCGGCGCATTCTTCCGAAATCCCGCCTCGATGTTTGGGCATACATTTCTCCGCTTCGATCTGCCGCGTTCCTCCGGCCCCACCCCGTTGCTCGACTTGGCACTCAGTTTCGCCGCTCGAAACACCGATTCACCCGGACTGCTCTACGCGTATCGTGGTCTCACGGGAGGCTACCAAGGTCGGTATAGCCTTACTAGTTATGACCACCATGTGCAGCAGTACGGCGACCTTGACGATCGTGATCTCTGGGAGTTTCCGCTGGCGCTCACGGCCGATGAACTGACGCTGGTGCTACTGCATCTTTGGGAGCTGAAGGATGCCCATTTTGACTACTATTTCCTTGATGAGAACTGCTCCTATCATCTCCTGGCCTTGCTAAATGTAGCGCGACCAAGTGTGGACTTGCTTGGCCCGTTTGGGCTCTTCGCTTTTCCAACAGATACGCTTCGTCGCGCCGTCGAACAGTTCGGCACCGGAGGCGAACCGACACTTCGTCCGTCACGAAGCCGCCTCCTGCGTGAGAAGGAAAGCCGACTGAGTGAACGGGGCAAGGAACTCCTCCATCTCCGCCTCGTCGATCCCCCGGTAACTATTGCGGAGTCAAACCTGTCAGATCAAGAATTGGCTATTGTCTTGGAGACAGAGCTTCTCGTTCGAGAAGCAGAACAACACAACGCTGAACCGTCCGACGCCGTCCCACACGAAGAACTACTCAGCGTATTGACGGAACGAAACGCACTTAACATCCGCCCTCTCAAACCTACCTTCCCGACTACGGCACTCCGTCCGGATCGAGCGCACGGCAGTTCGCGGGCAGGCTTAGGCGTGGGCATTGATCGCAAGAACGTCGCGCTCACGGCGGGACTACGCTTCGCCTACCACAATGAACTAGACCCGATCGCCGGTTTTCCGGACGGGCATGAACTCGAGCTTCTCGGCACCGACTTCGAGTTTCTGCTGGAGCACGATCAGCTCAGACTGAGAGAGGCAGTACTGTTCCGAGCCGCGTCATTACCGGAACGCATGACATTTCATCGACCGCTGTCCTGGCGTCTCCGCCTAGATGCCACCCGACGCCTCTTCCAACACGAGCAACGCCCCCTTGTCCCCAGAGCCGAAGCCGCCCTCGGAGCAACCTGGAGACTGACGCCCACGCTACGATACAGCGTTTTGCCTCACGGACTGGTGATGACAAACGAAAAGTTCGACGACGCCGTTTCCATCGCCACCGGAATGGAAATGACCTCTCACTGGGACCCACACCCCCACCTCCGACAACAGCTCACCGCCCGCGTAGACTCCTACTTGCACGGCTTCAACGGCACCAACTTCGCCCTAACCGCCACCCACCGCTACACCATAAACCAGCAACTCGCTCTCACCCTATCCCTCAGCCGCCACGAAGAATTCGGCCCCGCCGAATACCGCTCCTTAATCTCAGCCAACACCTACTACTAGCTCACGTCCCGATACCTGCTTCCCTCTTTCCTCCTCTCTCTTGGAACCGGGTTCCTGGATTTACCCGTGCACCTCCGCCGCCGATGTCTGACCTCGATCGCCTCCCAGCCGGAGCAAACGCGGGCAAACCGGGATTCCCAGCGCAGGAAGTTATCCACAAAGGCTGAGTCCAGCGGCAACTGCCCCAAAACGAGAGATTTTGGACGCACTGCTCCGCCGCCTCTTCATAGGAAGCTTGTTCTGCCCGGCTGATTTTAGAGCGAAAGACGCTACAGCCAGAGTCTGGAGCAGTAGACCGGAAGCGATGGGGCAAACATGCCCGGCGGTATGCGC
>JAGRAW010000136.1 GCA_020434415.1 Bdellovibrionales bacterium | reverse complement strand
CGTCGGTTTCGATTTCCGCGGAGTGCTTGATTTGGCGAGCGGCACCGCACATCTTTTTGAAGAGGGAAAAGGCGACCGGCGGGTGCCGTTCACTTCTTCGTCGCTCGACGAGCTGGGAGCGAAGGGAGTGTCAGACGCGTTGTTGCAGCAGCTTCGCGACGAGGCAGAGCTTGTCTCTGCGGCGGGCACCAAGTTTGACCGGGAACTTTTTCTTGGGGGCGCACTCACTCCCGTGTACTTCGGGAGCGCTCTGACAAACTACGGGGTCGAGCACTTCCTCGACGGGTTTCTCGAATTTTGCCCCACTCCGGTGGCGCGGAAGGCTCGAGACGGGTCGAGCGTGAATCCGGCAGGAGCGACCTTCTCGGGGTTCGCCTTCAAAATCCAGGCGAATCTCGATCCTCGGCACCGAGACCGTATCGCGTTTGTTCGCATCTGCTCCGGCCGCTTCGAGCGGGATATGGAGGTGCTCCATCCGCGGACCGGCAAGAAGCTGCGACTGAGTCGCGCACACCGCTTGTTCGGGCAGGAGCGGGAGACCGTCGAGGAAGCGTATGCCGGTGATATCGTGGGCTTCATCAATCCCGGCGAATTTTATCTAGGCGACACGATTTGCGTGGGTGAGCCGTTCGAGTTTGAAGCGCTGCCACAGTTCTCGCCTGAACATTTTGCCATTCTCGATTGCAAGGAGACCCTGCGACGAAAGCAGTTCGAGCGGGGGATTCAGCAGTTGCTCGAAGAAGGCGCGATTCAGTCCTTCCATGATCCGGGCGCCGGTCGCAAGGACACGATCCTGGGGGCGGTGGGGCAGCTCCAATTTGACGTGGTGCGCTATCGTCTCGAGAGCGAGTATAATGCCGCAACCGACATCACTTTCTTGCCGTATGAGTTGGCGCGGTGGGTGCGGCATTCTCCTGCGGAGCTAAAGGCCGTTCGACTGCCGCAGGCAGCGAAAGTAGTCGTCGATCAGCTTGGTAAGACGGCAGTGCTGTTTCGCTCCGAATGGGACTTCCAATGGGTTGCGCGAGAGCATCCCGAGCTGGAATTTTCTCCTGTGCGACTGTAGTCGGTCGGCAGTCGCGTGCTACCTTGACGATCCACCGCCGGGAGGGGGTATGAGCGCAATTGAAGAGTTTGCCGAACGAGGCCATGAACGGGTTGGAATTTTTACGGACCGTGCGACCGGGATAGTCGCGATTATCGCCGTGCACGACACGACGCTTGGACCCGGCTTGGGCGGCTGCCGTATGCGCCCCTATCCTACGCTTGACGATGCTTTGCACGATGCGCTCGGACTCTCCGAGGGGATGACGTACAAGAACTCTCTCGCCGGGTTGAATTTGGGCGGGGGAAAAGCGGTGCTGGTCGCGGATCGCACGCTGACGGTGGGCCGAGAGGATTTGTTTCTCAGCTTCGGTCGGTGCGTCGAGTCGATGGGAGGTGCCTACATTACGGCGGAAGACATGGGCACTACAGTTGCAGACATGGAGGTGATTCGTCGGGTGACTGCGCATGTTTCAGGGCGGGATCCGCAGTGCGGTGGTGCGGGAGACCCGTCCCCCTGGACCGCGCTAGGTCTGTTCGAAAGCATGAGGGTGTGTCTGGAGCGGGTGTTGGGAACGACTAGCTTTGAAGGGAAGCGCGTTGTCATTCAGGGAGCCGGGGCCGTCGGACGATATCTCGCAGCGCACCTGAAGCGAGCCGGTGCTGTGCTCAGCTTCAGCGATGCGCGGGAGAAAGCGCTCGCCGACGCGTGTCGTGAGTTTGAAGCCGACGCGGTGTCAATCGACGAGGTGTATGCGACGCCATGCGACATCTTCTCCCCATGCGCAATTAGCAACATACTCACCCCCGATTCCATCGCTCGCTTGCAGTGTCGAATTGTCGCCGGGGCGGCGAACACACAATTGTCGACGGCCGAGGATGAAGTGAGACTGGTCAATCGCGGGATCCTCTACGCCCCCGACTTCGTAATCAACTCGGGAGGCGTGATTCTCTGTGCAGAGGAGCGCGAGCCGGGCGGCTATACCGAAACGAGGGTCAGAGAACGTGTCGGGCGTATTCCCGAGACGCTTCGCCGAGTGTTGGAGGAATCCGCGCGTGTTGGGGAACTCCCGGGGCGGACGGCCGTGCGACTGGCGAAAGAACGTATTGCACAGGCCCGCCGGGGCTCTTGACATTGCTGTTCGTTGGCGTGGGGAGTAACATGGCCTACACAGCGTTTTCCAGCACCCTGCTAGAGACGTATCCTGCACTTTCTTGGCAGGTGCCTGAAGCAAGACACTCGAAGGACTACGAGTTTGAATGTCTATCTCAACCCCCAGTCACTTCTCCCGTGTCGATCAGGACGCTCGCTTCGTCCTTGAAAGTCCGAACAAGCCGACCGGAGATCAACCCCAGGCCATCGCTCAGCTACTCAAGTATTTGAACGATGAACGAGAGCGAGTAGTGCTGCTCGGCGTCACGGGGTCGGGAAAGACCTTCACGATGGCCAACGTTATTGCCGAACTGAATCGCCCGGCGCTAGTGCTGGCACACAACAAGACCCTTGCCGCACAGCTCTATTCCGAGTTCAGGGAACTGTTTCCGCAAAATGCCGTGCGCTTTTTCGTCAGTTACTACGATTACTACCAGCCTGAAGCATACGTGCCGTCGACGGACACGTATATCGAGAAGGATGCCTCGATCAACGACGAAATCGACAAGCTCCGCCATGCGGCGACGAAAGCACTGCTCGAGCGTCGCGACGCGATCGTGGTTGCCAGCGTGAGCTGCATTTACGGTCTCGGCGCGCCGGAGAATTACTACAAGATGATGGTGTATCTGGAGACGGGCGATGAGCTCGAGCGTGGTGAGCTCCTGCGTCGACTTGTCGAGCTACAGTATACCCGCAACGATATCGAGTTCTCCACCGGGACCTTCCGAGTGCGTGGAGACGTGGTGGAAATCTGTCCGGCCTCGGAAAGCGAGCGTAGTATCCGGGTCGAGTTTTTTGGCGATGAAATCGAAGACCTGAGCGAGATCGATCGGCTGAGCGGAAAAGTCCTTCGTCGCTTGGAAAAGGCATGCGTGTATCCTGCGAGCCACTACGTGACCGATCGCAGCGATATCGAACGGGCGATCGCCACAATCCGCCTGGAGCTGGCCGAGCGGCTGCAGGAACTTGGTCGGCAGGGGAAGGTGGTTGAGGCGCATCGGCTCGAACAGCGCACGCTCTACGATCTCGAGCTACTCGATGAAATGGGATTCTGCCCCGGAATCGAGAATTACTCGAGGCATCTCACGGGTCGAGCGCCTGGAGAACCTCCTCCGACGCTGATTGATTATTTCCCGAAGGACTTTCTTTGTTTCATTGACGAGAGCCATGCGACGGTGCCGCAGCTCGTCGGGATGTATCGTGGGGACCGTTCGCGCAAGCAGACGCTTGTCGACTACGGCTTTCGGCTGCCGTCGGCGGTCGACAATCGGCCGTTGCGGTTCGATGAATTCGAGCAGCGGGTAGGGCAGGTGGTATACGTGTCTGCAACGCCCGGTGAGTTCGAGCGCGCTGACAGCAACGGTGCAATTGTCGAGCAAATCATTCGTCCGACGGGACTGCTCGATCCGCAAGTGGTGGTTCGATCGGCGTCGAGTCAGGTTGACGACTATCTGGCAGAGGTGCGTCGGGTGGCGGATCTAGGTGAGCGCGCACTGGTAACCACATTGACCAAGCGAATGGCTGAGGATCTGACGGAATACTATCGGGAGGTAGGGGTGCGGGTGAAATACCTTCACTCGGACATTCACACTCTGGATCGCATCGATCTTATCCGTGGGTTACGCCAGGGAGATTTCGACCTGCTCGTCGGTATCAACCTGCTTCGCGAGGGGTTGGATCTACCGGAAGTAAGTCTTGTCGGTATCATGGATGCGGATAAAGAGGGGTTTCTTCGTTCCGAGACCAGTCTCGTGCAGACGATAGGCCGTGCCGCGCGAAACGTGAATGGCTTGGTCGTGCTGTATGCGGATCGGGAGACCGATTCGATACGTGCTGCACTTCGTGAGACCGACCGTCGGCGGGAGCGACAAGAGGCTTACAACAAGGAGCACGGGATAACTCCGCGCACCGTTTCCCGTGCGCCGGAAGCAGTGATGGTAGAGCCTGATGAACTGGAGGCTGTGGGAGAAGTTGTTGCCGAGCTTCATCCACAAGCCAAGGAATTGCCGCGCACCCCCGAGGCATGTCGTCGACTGATCGAAGAGCTTCGGAAACAGATGTTCGATTTCGCCAAAGCGTATGAATTCGAGCAGGCTGCGCTGGTGCGGGATCGCATAGCGCTGCTGGAAAGATTTTTGCTTACGTTATGAGCGAACCTGACGCTGCACACGGTATTACTCCTGAGCGACTGCGCGCGCTTCCGCGAGCGCCGGGCGTGTATCTGATGAAGGATGCAGACGGGGAAGTCTTATATGTAGGGAAGGCAAAAAATCTTCATGCCCGAGTGCGAAGCTATTTCACCAAAGGAGACGACGGCCGCTACCACCTGCGCTATTTGATGGAGCGAATCGATCGGGTCGACACCCTGGTGACGGAGGATGAGCGACAGGCGTTGGTGCTTGAAAACGACCTGATCAAGAAATACAAGCCGCGCTACAATGTCCGCCTCAAGGATGACAAGGCGCATCTATTGGTGCGTGTCGATCAGTCGCACGAATGGCCGAGGCTCGAACTGGTACGCCATCCCCGGGATGACGGAGCACGCTATATCGGTCCTTTCGCGTTCAGCTATGAGCTTCGAGCGATGCTCGACGTGATCAATCGATCTGTTCCTTTGAGGACTTGTTCTGACAGCGTGATCTATAACCGCGTGCGTCCGTGCCTCGAGTATCAGATCAAACGATGCGCCGCACCGTGCTGTCTTCCCGTGAGCCGCGAGCAGTATGCCGCGTGGGTGGAGCAGGCAATTTCGATACTGCAGGGCAATACCGCAATCGTCGTTACCGAGCTCACCCACCATATGGAGCGAGCCTCGGAGGAGCTGCGGTTTGAAGACGCCGCGACCTACCGTGACCGGATTCAGATTCTTCAGCGCGTGGGTGAGGAAGCGAATACGGTGCACTTCGGTGACGGCTCTGCCGATGCTTTCGGTCTGTATCGAGAGGGAAACAATTTGGAGCTGTCGGTGTTGGTAGTACGCCAAGGCCGTCTGTATGAAGCAAGAACCTTCGGATTTTCCGACACCGATTTGCCGACCGAAGAACTGCTGGGCTCGCTTCTTTCGCAATACTACGCGGGCGAAAGCAGAATTCCGGAAGCCGTCGTTCTGCCGCTTGACCTCGAAGACGCCGATGTGCGGGCGACACTACTCTCCGAGCGTCGCGGCAAAAAAGTTGAGCTGAAGGTACCGCAGCGAGGCTCTCGCGCTCGGCTGTTAGCCCTTGCCAATCAGAACGCGAAGGAAAACTTCGAGGCGCGATTCAGTGAGCAAAATCGGACGGGTCGAATCCTCAAGGCACTACAAGTGGAACTTGGCCTGGAACAGACGCCCCAAGTGATTGAGTGTGTCGATATCTCTCATTTTCAGGGAGGAGCGACCGTCGGCACCATAGTTTGTTTCGAGGCCATGAAGCCGCTGAAAGCGCGCTATCGCACCTTCAATCTCAGCCAAGAGGGCAAGCCCGACGACTTCGCATCGATGCGTGAGGTCGCCCTTCGCCATCTCTCCCGTGGTGCGGAGGAGAACACCTTGCCTGATTTGTTGGTCGTGGATGGGGGACTGGCGCAATTGAATCAAGCGCTCGAGATTCGTCGCGAGCTTGGACTGCTCGCTCCCGCGATGATTGGCTTGGCCAAGAAGCGTACCATGGCGACTCCCTACCGGGCAGTCATCACCAATAGCGAAAGGCTGCGAGGTCAGAAGCCGGAGCGCATCTATGTCGAGGGTGCGGCAACGCCTATCGTGCTCAATCCTCGAAGCGAGGCGCTGCAGCTACTGGAACGAATTCGCAACGAAGCGCATCGATTTGCGATCACGACGCACCGCAAGAAGCGTTCGAAAAAAACCTTCCGTTCGGCGCTTGATGCTGTTCCCGGTATCGGCGCAACTAGGCGCAGCGCGCTGCTGAAAGAGTTCGGCAGCGTCAAGCGAATCAAGGAGGCGAGCGCAAAAGAAATTAGCCAACGCTGTGGCTTTCCGCTCGCCTTGTCACAGCGTGTGTTGGCTTTTCTTGACCGTTCCGCTCACGCCCACGAGACGAGCGCAGATGTGACCACGCCTACTTGCGAACCCGAACGAGATGACCCTGAGCGGTAATCGCGAACCGAGTCCTCTGCGTCGGGAAATGGAACCGCGGTTCAGAGGGTCCAACGACCAGCTCATACGTCGTGCCGGGGCGTAGTGGTTTCGCGGGTACGATAGTTTGCGCCCCGAACGTCGGCGCCCCGCCGTAGACAAACTTCGTGGGACCTCCAGTATCCGGTAACACGACCTGCCACATCCTTTCACAGCTCGAGGCGTCACAGCTATTCAAGTTGTATACAGAAATGGCGTTAAATTGACTGCCTTCCGGGATACCAAGAGCGATAGCGTCGAGGGTGATGTTTCGGGCGACCGGCGGAGCAGCCGTGGCGGCAAGCGCCGATGGGGAAAGCACATTCGTTTTGCTCTCGGTAGGAGCAGAGCAGGCGGCAAGGAGTAGGACGCCAAGCAGCACCCGGCCTATGGATGAAAAGGACGCCTTCCGCGGGTGCTGCGGTACTGATTCAGACATGATCGATCTCCTACGATGCTCCGGGTGGTACACCTGTCGTGCTCCACCCCCTCGCTCACCAAAAATGCTCATCTAAAAGCCTATCCTAGATCCTGACCACCGTCTGTACTCTTTTCTGCGGTGCTGTCCGATTGCTGCCGAGCGTCAATCGCGTCGCTAAATGCCTTCCAGCCGATCAAAAGCTCGATAAGCCAGAGAATGAAGATCAGTCCGGCCGAAAGTACAAAGGGCAATCGATACTGGCCCATCCAGTGGTCGGTGGCCGGTCCGATGACGAGCAGAAAGCACGTCACCTGTACGCCTCCCGCGAGCAACAACCGAGGTGCTTCTCGGGGCTCATCTGCCAAGCGCGGCAGCGATTTCAAGATGAGTATGCCGGTAGCTGCGGCGAGTAGGGGGACCAGCAGGAGGGGCAGCAGCCAGAGGCGGGCAAAGTTCTCGATAGCGAGCATACGGGCTTCCCATGAAAGACGCTGACGGAGGGAGACCAATGCAGCTTCGTCCAGCCCAACCGGCGCCCGTTCCAGACTGATGGCGCATCCCGTAGCGCGGCCAAGGATGGTAATTCGGTCTTGCTCTGCATGTAGCTGCCATGGGGAATCGTTAGCTACCGTCGCTTTCGGGTCCATCGCCTGCTCGGCCAGCTCTGACCACGGAATCTCCTGCACGGCTTCTCTTGTGCAGGAGATGAAATTCAACTCACAGACCCCATCCGGATGGGAAATGTCCGCGAGTTCAAACATGTTCCGAAGAAGAGAGCTGTGTTCCGGCTCGGCATGCTCGACGACTGGTCGCGTTTCGCAGGGAAATCCCGTCTGACGATAGTAGACGCGGAAGCCGGTCGAGCATCGCCCGCTACTACAGAGCATGATGACTTTATTGGCAGGGACCATGCACGAAAGTGCATATGCCGACGTCGGAGCTGCGACTGGCAGCAGGAGGGAGAGAATCAAATAAGACAGACTACGCATGTTTGGTCGTTTAAGTTGTCCCAAGCGTCTGGTCACGCCGCGATCAGCACACCTTGTCTCGGTCGGATGACCACTCGATGCTACCAAAGATGTCGAGCGCCCCGCGCCTTTTGCAAGGCAGTGAGCGCATCAAGCATTTCACCTGCTGACTGGAGACGACGGGTCGGCTTTTTCTTCATCGCTTTGGCGATCAACCTACTCAGAGTTCGCGGGCAGTCAGAGCAGAGTCGATGCGCCGGCGTCGGTTTCCCGCGGCGATTCAGTTCCAGGCGATCCGCAAATTGGGTGCTTTGGTAGGGAAGTTGGCCTGTAACCAGCTGGTAGGCGATGATGCCCAAAGCGAATACGTCCGAACGATGATCCGCCACCCCGGCTTCAAGTACTTCCGGACTCATATATTCGAAGGTGCCGACCTGTCCAATGTCGTACGGGAGATCGGCTTCCGGCCATAGGGCCGTGCTAAAGTCGGAAATCTTCGCCTGACCATCTAGCGCAATGAGTACGTTGTGCGGTTTTAGATCGCGATGAACGATTCCTTGCTGATGCAGATACTCAAGGCCGGTGGCAATCTGGACCAGCATCTCCAGTGCATCGTCCAAACTGAAGCGTTGCACTCGATCCAGCCGCTCACTGAGAGTCCCACCTTCCATACACTCCATCGTGTAGCCCTCAAATACGCCGTTCTTGAAGTACTCTAGGCCGCCGACAATATTGGGGTGTTTACATCGCCGCGCCACCTTTACTTCGTTGCGGAACAGCGCGATGAGATTACGATCATGTGCCGCTTGCACCGTCAGCAGCTTGAGTGCGACAGGTTGCTCGTGGAAGCCGAGACGACGAACTGCATAGACGACGCTGGTCGTTCCTTTGCCGAGGTAGCGAAGGATTTCGAGGCGATCGAACACGATAGTGCCAATCGCGAGCGAGTCGTAGCGCTGAGGTAGATCCTGCACGGTTTAGTTTACGCCAACATTCTTCGTTGCGGTGCGCGGAGTGTTCCAGCGAGACTTCGCGCGCCGAGGGTAGTATGCAACCAGTTCCCGATATTGATGTAATTCGGTCGGAACAGACCGTGACTTTACCTTGCAGCGAAAAGGCAATGCAGGAATAATATGCTGGAATTAACGGGAGGCTCATCCGCCGACGCAGAGTGTGGCTCTGGATGATCTGTCGCCCTATCCGCTCATCCGACGAGAAAACAATGAAGACGCCCGTATCTAAGACACGCCTTCGTGCCCACCTGAAGAAAAAGTGGAAGAAAGGAGGTTCCTGTGCCGTTTGCGGAGAAAATGCATGGGAGGTTGTGGGAGGTGAATTTGCCTTGATCAACGAAAGTGCCGCCGAGCGACTATCCCTTTCCCCGGTAGTATGTGCCAACTGTGGCAATACGCTATTGATAGCTTCTCAATTCGTGCTCCAGCCCTCACGGTGACAGCGAAGTGAAGGTACCTTCACGACACCCTGCGCAGGTAGTTTGATTGCTGAGTGAAACCTGCGGCATCCTCGTCTAAAATTATAGGGGAGGATTTAAGCTCAGCGGCAACTGAGTCGATTACTCTAATGAATCGTAGTGCTTAGCCGGCGGCCCGCCGCGGAGCATCGGGGTGCCGGAACTAGTGCAGGGTGCATGGAACTATCCGAAGAAGATCGTCGACGTCTCGATCAGCTCATGGAGCAACACCTCAACGGTGAGTTGAGTGATGACGAGTATCGTCGACGTTCTTGGGAGATCCTCAAACAGAACGATACGACCGACCCCATTCTATCGGGCGAGATTCGAGCCAGTTCGTTAGGAGCAGCAAGTGCGCTGTCCCAGGAGGTAAACCAGCGCGATATTGAGCACCTTGAAGTGCGGCTGCGGCCTCGGCGGCGTCCTGTGGGCCAAAGACTAAAGCCTTTAATCGTGGTGTTTGCGTTTGGCATCCTCGTGCCGGTTGCAATCGGTGTGATTAAGGC
>JAGRAW010000135.1 GCA_020434415.1 Bdellovibrionales bacterium | reverse complement strand
TCTAGCAGCATGAATGCCGCGCCAAGAAAGAACGCCGGCCAGTGGAAGGGGCGTCGCTCACCGAGCGAACTCAATCTGTTCAGCAAGACGAAGCTTCCGAGCAGTAAGGGGACCCACAGCAACAGATAAGACATCGGATACGTTCGCTTGGGCATGTACAGAAACGGCCAGTCATCGGTGGAAACGTCCACCTCCGCTGCGTCGATCTCGATCGCCTCAGCGGTTTGGGAGGGAAGCTCGGTTCCACGCTCGGCGGCAAAGAAGGTGACACCCTCATCGTAACCGGTCCTGATGATACGCACGGGCGCTCCGTCGAAGGCCTCCTCGAGCATCTTTTCAAACTTGGCGCTGAGGCGCTTTTCCAGAATCGCGAACGACAGCACCAATACACCACCGGGGGCGAGCAGCTCTCGAGCACTCCTCAGCGCTTCGACTGTATAGACGTAGCTATCAAGCCGAATACCGCCGCCGGCTCGTCCGGAGAGCAGTGCATGCGAGTCCAGGAGACCGTAGACGATGAGGTCATAGCGTCGCTCTCCGGCGCGCTTCATGAAGGCGCGGGCATCGGTGGCGATGAGTTCTACGCGTTCGGACTGGTACGGCGCTTCGGGATGAAGTCGCTCTCCGACGATCGCTATCACCGGATCGATCTCGACAGCCGTCACTGAGCGCGCGCCGTTTCTAAGCGCCGCCGCAACGTCGTTACCGGTTCCGCTCCCTAGAACAAGAACGGACGGCGAATCGGGACCGACGGTGTAGGGGAGGTCGTAGTGGCGTCGCTGCTGCAAGACAGTGGGAGCATCGGATGCTACCTTTTCGTCACGCAAGTCAAGTAGCCGCTGATAGTATAGGCCGTTGGAGGATAGCAGCAGTGCGCCGCCTCGCGCTTGTGCCAGGTCGATGCTTTGGTACGGGGAGAAGATCGTCCGACGGTTGACGTCGAAGGGGACTTCCACTACGGCGATTGCTGCCGCTAGAAATAAAATGCCCCACCAAAAGAGCTGTCGCGAAAAGAGCAGGAAAGGCAGTGCCGCAAGCGCCGTAATCGCAAGCCACACGCCACCGCCCAGCCAAAGCAGGCCGCTTAGCGAAAAGAGACCTACGCCAAGCGCACTGCCGATCAGGTTGTAGCTATACCCTCGAACGTTCGGCAGTCGGATCATCAAGCTTCCGATCAGCTGACCAAGCGGCAAGAAGACCAGGGCATTCCAGAAAAAGACCACCGCAATAAAAACCACCGATACCGCAACGGTCAGACCGCTACCAGTCGCAACGCCCATCATCGACTCCTCCGCGATCGGATTCGCAAGTCTGGCGTACAGACCGCTCTCCTGCATGAACCGAAGCATGACTAGATGCGAGAGTAGTAGCGGAGCGAATAGTGGGAAGATCGCGGGGCGACGATCCGCGACAACGAAGCCGGCGCCTAACCCCAGAAACGCGGACAACAGGCTAATGTTCTTCAGCAACGCCAGCACGGGCAGGTAGGCCCCATGCAATCGGATCACAGCAAGCTCGCTAAAGAGCGCCAAAGCGGAGCTCAGGATCAACGCGTGCGGCACATGCTCCACCGGTAGACGGGAGAGCGCGTCACCGTAGCGCCGACAGATCCTTTCTAGAGGGTCATTTTTCACGATAGGGCTTTCTCCGCAGTAAGTTTCGATACCTTTCGGCCTTCAAAGGGGCTCGGGAGAACTTCATCGTAGGCCCAGGAATATCGCAAGACTTAATCGCGGCAGGTTGTCTGTCACCCAGGCAAACCGACGCCGGACACCTCGGCGGCAACGAATGAGCGTCAAACTGCGGAGCTATTGACCGCTTACGGCCTCGTCGCAGCTAGCGCTGTTCCGCCTTGCCGTGCAGGTCGATACCTTTGGTGAGTAAACAAGTAGACGAGAGGCTCCTTCAAGCAGGTAGGCAATTATCGAGACGACTTGATCTTCTTTGGAGCGTCTTTCTCGTCTCCATCGCTAAAACACAAGCCGATGTCTTACACCTGCTCTTTTTCCCCGGGGCTGAATGAGTCCTTCTTCCGTGAGGGCTCTCAGCGCGATTGCTACCGTTGCCCGCGCTAGCCCGGTCTCCTCGACAATGTCCTCGCGTTGCAATCGGTCTTCGGGTTGCTCTTTGAACGACGTCAACACTTTGTTCGCAGATGGTGAGAGATCGAGCAGTGTGCAGTAGCGCTTTTAGTAAAAACTGAAATCATCAAATGCTTTCGTCGTTACCTTTATCATGGAACGCAGAAATGGTTTGTTAGTCATACTGCTGAGGATCGGGAGTATACTTCGAAAAAAGTTGGGGCCTCTACTTCTTTATCCTTCACTAAGTGAGGTGGACATTTCCCCAACAGCCCGTGGATCGATACAAAGGATCCACGGGCTCCTACAGCTTCCGAAATGGCTTAGGCAACTTTCTCAAGTATGCCGTTTGCCACTCGTGTAATTGCTTGCACAATTACACGTCGAACTTGGGAGTCCCACCAGAAGAGTTCGAGTTGCGGAGCGCCAACGAAGGCTCGTCCGCTGAGACCGTTCTCTGCCATCCAAGCCTCAGTTCCTGGGTTACAGTTACCAGCGAGGTAACTGTCCTCGACGAAGATGAGAACAAGCCGGCGAAGCTATCTAACGCTCTGTGATGTCTCGCGCAAACAAGTCCTTCGCGCAGTCGAGTGAAAAAGCCGCTTCCGCGGCTTTTTCACCGTCTGCGAACTACTTGTCGCAATTCGTCGTCGTTACTGTCCGGATTGCTGCATCTGCATCTTTTGCATCTGCTCTTGCAGCTTGCTCATATCCGGCATGTCCTTCATCATTTGACCCATATCGGGAACGGATTCCATCATCGTCAGCACGTTCATCCGCTGACCGTCCGGCAAAATGGTATCCCCCGGCTTCATGCCGGCTTCGCAGTCACCGAGAAATTTCGCGGACGTGGTCTGGGTAGTGTTCCCCATGCCCATCATCGGAGGAGTCATCGTCGTTTTAGTCACGGTCGAATATTCCTTCTCGAAGTCTCCACTCATTTCCGATTCCGAAACCATTTTCGAACCGGCAATCGTGCAGCGTACGGTTGAACGATAGGTCGAGCCGTCCCTCTTCAATTCCATCTCTTCGCAAGCGCCGCCCATCATTTTTTGACTCGAGCTCAGCAAATCCTGCAGCATGTCCTTGTCGACACATTGTTTCGTGGTGCCCATGGAGCGTCCATCGTTAGTCGACTCAACCGCCCAAAGACCGGAACGTATTGGCGGCAGATCTGTCGCGAACGCTGCAGTCGGAAGAAGAAGGCTGACAAGAGCTACACGAGAAAGTTTCATTGGTAATCCCTTTGATTGGAGCTTGCGACTATCTTTGCCTCAAGCCGTGGACAACGCAGCCAGGTCTATCCCGACCTGCCGGTAACAGCAAGCTGTCGCAGAAACCGGTCCTCCTGTGGGTGTTTCTTGTCGTAAGGCTGCCGGACACGGCGGCATCGTGTACGAAATGCGATGAGCAATCTCAGTCGCCTTAGCAAAAAACCTCTATGGAACGAACGATTGTAGGGTTCGAACAAGACTCGGAAGGTCATTGGAAAGCTGTCCTCGACTGCGGGCACAGGCAACATGTGCGTCATAACCCGCCGCTCATCAGCCGACCTTGGGTGCTCAGCGAGGAAGGCCGAAACTTGCACCTCGAAACAATACTCGACTGCGTGCTTTGCGATGATAAGCACAACTGACACCGCCGATTCCGCGAAGAGGTTGCCAATCATGGTCGACTCAGGACGGAGTCGAAAGGAGAGGTGTCAATTTGACGGAGGTTCGATCGTCCTAGGATCAGCCCGCTTGTTACGCTGCCGGAGAGACCGGACTTGCCGCGGGCGTGGCTTCGCCGGTGTGCTGCCAGGCGTGGTAGGAACTTCGTACTAACGGCCCCGACTCCACGTGAAGAAAGCCGCGCTTGCGGCCTTCCTCGCGATACTCCGCGAACTCTTCAGGCGTCACATAGCGTTGGATGGGAAGCTGCTTCGACGTCGGCTGCAAATACTGCCCGATTGTCAGCACTTCAACATTGGACTCTCGCAATGCGTCCATCACGGCCAGCACCTCTTCGCGCCGCTCCCCGAGACCTACCATCAGGCCTGACTTGGTTCGCGTATGAGGCGACAACTCCTTCGCCCAGCGCAAGATATCGAGCGAACGTTGAAACACCGCACCCGGCCGTACCTCGCGGTACAGACGCGGCACGGTTTCGACATTGTGGTTCAGCACCTTGACGAAACCGCTCTGCAGAATGGTCTCGACGAGGTGACGCTTACCGCGCATATCCGGAATCAGAAATTCGATTTCACAGTCTGGATTGAGCTTGCGGATCGCACGAGCGGTTTGATCGAAATGCGCCGCCCCCATGTCCGGCAAATCGTCCCGATTTACTGACGTAATGACGACATGGTGTAGCCCCAAGCGTTGCACGGCTTGCGCCGCTCGCAAGGGTTCAAAAGCATCCAGCGGAGAAAGCGTGTTCAATGTCCCGTCCTTCACCGAGCAGAATGAACATCGTCGGGTACACAGCTCGCCCATGATCATGAACGTGGCCGTATGGTGCGACCAACACTCGCCCATATTCGGGCATCGAGCCTCCTCGCAAACCGTTACCAGTTTATGTTCCCGCACTATTTCTCGCGTCGTGAGAAAGTCGGGAGAACCCGGTGCTTTCACCCGTAGCCAGGAAGGTCTCGCGCGTCGCTCGAGTGCTTGTTCTTGGGGTGTCTCGACGCCGATCTGCAGTTCGAGCTGAAACTCCTCCAGCATCGCCTGCACGAAGGCTGCTTTCACTTCGGCCATCGAGGGTGGCGTCGGGAGCAACTCAGCTAGTGACGTCATGACAGTGCCGTCCTGGCCGCAGGCACTGATTGCTTGGAAATAGCGAAGGTCTGTTGTCACGTTCAGGGCGATACCGTGGCGCTCACCCAACGGCGAACCCCAATACCGATACTCGCTATCTTCTTCCAGCTACCGGGGGTTTGCACCCAGATACCGGTCAACCCGTTTCGCACATCGGCCTTCACTCCGAGTCGCGCGAGACAGCGAATGCCAGCCCGTTCAAGCCCGCGAAGGTAGACATGCACATCCTTCCCATGCCGTGTCAGATCGAAAATCGGATAAGCGACAAGCTGCCCCGGCCCGTGAAATGTTGCTTCACCTCCTCTGCCCACCTCGATCCAGCGCGCAGGCTTCGGCAAAGCGAGGGCAACTTCCTGAACAGGGACGCTGCGACCAACCGTGTATACCTCGTCGTGCTCGACAAGGATCAGCACGTCCGCAAGTTCCGGATCTTGCACCTTCGCTTCAAGCAGGTTCGTCTGCACGCTCAGGGTTGCCGAATACTCTTCCGGGCCGGGACGATCAATTACCTGTAGTTTACGGTTCACTTCCAGAGACACTCACTTTGACGACGATGCCCTGCTCCGAAACCAGCGCTTACCGTCAGAAACCCGCCACCGACAAAAGTTTCGTATGCAAACTTCGCATCAGGCAAGCAGCAGCACCGGATCCTCAATTAGACGCTTCAGCTCGGCCAGATACTCACCCGCAATCACGCCGTCGATGATACGGTGATCAACCGAGAGCGTCACACGCATCACCTTGCCGACCACTACTTGGCCCTGCTTCACCAGAGCTTCCTCCTGGATTCCGGCGACAGCTAGTATGGCGCCCTGCCCAGGGTTGATCACCGCAGTGAAGTCTTCGACAGGAGCCCTTCCGATATTCGAAATAGAGAACGTGCCGCCGACCAGATCGTCCGGCTTGGGACGGCCGGAGCGCGCGCGTTGTACTAATGCCTTGGAATCGGAGACGATATCCGCAAGAGGAGCTGCATCCGCATTCTTCACCACCGGAATTAACAGCCCATCCTCGAGCGCGGTAATGATACCGACATTGATCTGTGCCGGTTGCAGAAGATTGCCGTCTCGATACGCAGCGTTGATACGAGGATGTGCCTTCAATGCCAAGGCGGCGGCCTTCACGATGAGGTGGTTGAAGGTCAAACCCTCATACTGTGGGAGCACCTTCAAGCTTTCACGCATGCGGGAAAGCGCGTCGACCTCCAACTTTACGGTCAAATAGAAGTGCGGTATCTCGCTCATCGCTTGCGCCATCCGTGTAGCGATAGTTGCGCGCATTCGGGAAAGCGGTACCTGAGCCGCGCCGACGCTTTGTTGGCTTTGCTGGGCTGACGGCGCTTGCGTTGGAGCGGGCTGCACTCGCTCAGCAGGGCGGGGCTGCGCCTGCGAGACCTGCGTCGGCGACGGCTGAGCTTGAGGTGCTTCATTCACCCGTCCCGCTGTTTCTCCGGAAAGGGCAGTATCGATATCGTCAGCCGAAAACTCCCTGCCCAACGCACCCTCGATGTCTCGCTTCACTATCCGACCCCCGTCGCCTGTGCCTTGGACAGACTGGTAATCCACCCCGTGGGCCTGGGCGAGGTTCTTCGCCAGCGGAGAAATCTTTATCCGATCCGTACCGTTGCCATTACCGCCATACGCCTGAGGCGGGGGCGTTTGCTGAGCCGGTGCTTGGATAGAGGAGTTCGGCTGCCCCGAAGCCGCGGTGCCAGTGTGAGTTTGTCCAGCATGCGATGGTCCACCGTGAGACGGTCCACCATGAGATTGCGTCGACGGCTGTGGTTGGGGAGCCGTTGCCTGCTGCGGCACCGAGTTCACTCCGCCCACTACCTGCTCACCGGCTTCCCCAACTAACGCAATCACCGAGCCTACTCTGACTTTCGTCCCGGCCGGTGAGTGAATCTTGAGCAACACCCCCTCGTGGAAGGACTCGATTTCCAGATCCGCTTTGTCGGTGGCAACCTCGGCAAGCGCATCCCCTCGCTGTACCGAATCCCCCTCCTTTTTCAGCCAGGTGAGAATGGTGCCCTCATCCATGGTATCGCTTAGCTGCGGCATGGTAATCTCTGTTGCCATTTAACGGACGCTCCATTGCGCGAAACGCGACAGCAGTTTTCGCGTGATTTAGGTCAAAAATATGCCGCCCTGATACTAGCTAAACGGGCGGGGGAATTCCACATCGTATGCGAAGGCACGGGCTACTGGAAGTCTTTGGACGCTTCAAGCAGATTGCTGAAAAAGACCATCCATGGACTTTTTCAGGTCGTGCAAGCAAAAACTTTGTTTTTGCGCACTCCAGATTTCAAGGACTTAACGCCCTTGAAATCTGCCGGGCGGTCCGTCGCCCGGACTAGCAGGGTGCTGAAAAGAGTTTTTCAGCACCCTGCTAGTCCTCTGCTATACTGTTGCCGCAGATGAGCCGATTCTGAATGGGTTTGCCCTACCCGGGGAGGCTGAGGTAAAGCGAAAGGTCCCGGGCGGTATATCACGTATTCGCTGAAGAAAGTGCCAAAAATTGAAGGAGGAGTCCGCGATGAAATTTGCAACGAACGGAAGCTCGAGAGGAGCAGGTAGCGGATTTGTTCGGCTGGCGCTTTCGGCGTGCAGCTTCGTTGCGCTTATCGTTCAGCCGGTAGTGGCGGACGAAGCAGATGTCCTGCAAGTTCTGTCTCAACGCGATACCCCTGCGGAGATGTCACAACCTGAGATCCTGGAATCGCTTGCCGGCGGCCAGGATGCTCTCGTTCGGATCTTGCTTGACTACAGAACGAAAGAGACGCCGCCTTTTGTCGGTATTCGTGCTCAAAAGTTGCTGCTCGGCTATGCGAACCGGGAAGACGTTGCCGATGCACTCGCAGGTGACGTCACGTCTGAAGAGTATTTCGGCCTCGCCCGAATCGTAAGTCTGCACTTGGATCAAGTGCCTAGCGAAGCAACCAGGTCTCGACTTGGCCGTGCAATTATCGAACGGGCAAAGAAAGAAGCGCGCTTCGAGCGATATGCTCGTGGATTACTTCAGAGCCAGGACCCCGCTGTGAGCCGCATGGCAAGAGAGGCATTCACCGAGTAGGGCGAGGCGGCATGCCCGTCGCTTTCTGCGCTGTAGAGCTAATCCCTGGATCAGCTCTAACCTCAACTATCGCTTTTCCTTACATGCGGCCAACACGGCGGCTTGGATGCGGTGGGTCGCCTCAGGTGTCAGCTTCGGCTGATCGGGCGTGGGCGACGTCTCTTCGTTGTCCAGGCCGGCAAGGCAACGGCACCCATAGTTCTGGGAGAGCCGTTCCATTTTGTAGAGTTGACGCCGAAACCTCCGAGAGGTGCTGCACATCAGCAATCGGAAGTAGTAACTAGGACGTTCATACCATGGTAGCGTGCCATCAAGCGCTTTTGAAACGCGCTCGGTAAACTTTTCGCATGACCACCAGGAGAACATACGATTACGCCTCTCCTCCTCGACTAAACCAATTTGTGTCGAGACATTTTCGCAGCCGCATTCGCGAACGATAGAGCATGACCCACAAGTTGTTGGGGCTCACCTGCAATGCCTCGCAAATCGCCTCGCTTTCCATTCCATCGATCACCTTGAAAATGAACGCTTGTCGAAGCTTCTCCGGCATCTTTTGTAGACATTGCTCCAGTTGCAGACGAAAGTCTTTACGCTCGATAAGCGCTTCCGCACCGCCATCCCACTCGTTCAGTTCGGTCGCCCAAAGACCCAGACGATTGAAAAGCTCTCCCCGCTCGTCCTGAAAGCCATCGTCCAAGCTAACTGTTGGCGCCCGGCTGTTCTTACGAACATGGTCGATAATCTTGTTCTTGAGGATGGTCACCAACCAGGTATAGGGAGAGGAGCGTCCTTCGAAAGATTCCCGCGACCGAAAGGCCGCGAGCAAGGTGTCCTGCACCAAATCTTCCGCCAGCTCTCTGTTTCTCACCCGGAACAAGGCATACCGAAACAACCGGTCACCATGCTCCGCGACCCAGCCGGCTACCTCCCGGGCAACCGCCTCGTCATCTGCTTGTTCAGTCGAATGTAGACCCTCTATCGACTTCAAGAGACGCCTCGCCGAGCCAAGTCCTTACAGGACCACGTAGGTTAGTATCCGGAGGTACAACAGCCCTTGCTCCAAGATTCCGCGGCCCCTACCGTGCCCCAGAACGAGCAAAAAGGAAACCGCGGCGAGGCGCCGCTATCGCCGTCACTTATGTCCGGAGAGAATAAAGTCGGCAGCACTTCGCAAATCGGCGAAATGGAGCTGTTGGTGGCGCCGTTCCTCCGGAATAGTTGACCACTCGCGTTGTCCCTCCCCGGTCTGAACCAGCAAGCACTGCTCTGCCGACAAGCCGGCGTTGTGTCCAAATTCGATGTCACTCCACTTATCCCCAATCATCCAGGCCAGGCGGGGCTGAAACCCCCATTCGCGGGGCAGCAAACGAAGCAATCCTGTTCCCGGCTTACGATCGTCGCCTGCGCTACCGGGATGGTCGGTGGCGTAAAGCACCAAGTCGAGCCGTGCATCCGGATCCTTTTGTAAGAGTAGTTCCTGGAGTCTGCTGTTGGTTGCGTCCACATCGGCGATAGTTGCCATTCCCCTACCGACAGCTGATTGGTTAGAGACGACAACAAGTCGGTAGCCGCCCCGCGTCAGGTCCCCAAGCGCCTGAGCCGCGCCGGGAATCAACTCCACCCGCTGGGGTTGGGTAACATACCCGTGGTCGACATTGATTGTGCCGTCGCGGTCGAGAAAAATGAGGGGTTTTCTGTGGTTCACCGGACTCCAATACTGGACCTTTCCCCTACTGTATAGTAGAGGTTTGCGGCTCGCG